>JBMDXL010000283.1:0-2803 GCA_048594465.1 Microlunatus sp.
GGCCGGTCGAGCTGGTCGAGCGACTGTGCGAGTACCTGTAGGTGGCAGCGCATCCCGATCCGCAGGGCCACGACCCGGACCTGTCGTTGTGGTCGTTGGCCCCGGGGGCGTTCATCCCGCCGGCCGTGTTCGCCGTCGGCCAGGGCGCCATCGCCCCGGTGGTGGTGGTGTCGGCCGCGCAACTCGGCGCGTCCCCGGCCGCCGCCGCGCTGGTGGTGGCCACGGCCGGGCTCGGGCAGATCGTCGCCGACGTGCCGGCCGGGGCGATCGTGCACCGCTTCGGTGAGCGGCCCACCATGGTCGCCGCCGCCGGTCTGACGATCCTGGCGTTGTTCGGGTGCATCGTGGCGCCGAGCCTGACGCTCTTCGCGCTCGCCATCTTCCTCACCGGCGTCGGCACCGCGGTCTGGCTGCTGGCCCGCCAGGCCTACCTGACGGCGGTGGTGCCGTTCCGGCTGCGGGCCCGGGCCATGTCGACCCTGGGCGGCGTGTTCCGTATCGGGTTGTTCGTCGGGCCCTTCGTCGGGGGCGGGGCGATCGCGCTGTTCGGCACCGACGGCGCCTACTGGGTGCACATCGTCGCGGCGGTGGTCGCAGTCGGAGTCCTGCTCCTGGCGCGGGACCTCAGCGAGCCGGTGGCCGCGGGGGCGATCACGCAGCGGCCGTCACTTGTCGGTACCGTCCGCGAGAACCGGCCGGTACTGACCACTCTCGGGATCGGTGTGCTCATCGTCTCCGCCGTACGGGCGGCCCGTCAGGTGGCCCTGCCACTGTGGGGTCAGCAGCTCGGATTGTCCCCGGCGACCATCTCGGTGATCTTCGGCATCTCCGGCGCCATCGACATGCTGCTGTTCTACCCGGCCGGCTCGATCATGGACCGCCGCGGCCGCACCTGGGTCGGGGTGCCGTCGATGCTGGTGCTCGGGGCCGCCCTGCTCGCCCTGCCGTTCACCACCGGGGTGGCGTCGATGATCATCGTCGGCCTGGTCCTGGGCATCGGGAACGGCCTGAGCGCCGGCATCGTCATGACGCTCGGCGCGGACCTGGCCCCACCCGACCGGCGCGCGGTGTTCCTCGGCGTGTGGCGGGTGTTCGCCGACACCGGCGGCGGCGTCGGACCGTTCGTCATCGCCGGGGTGACGGCGGCGGCGACCGTCGGCGTGGGCATCGCCGCGATGGGCGTGGTCGGTCTGCTCGGCGCCGGGTGGCTGGGGTATTGGCTGCCGCGGCGGGGGGAGCCGCAGAAGACTTGACGTCGGCGCTGATCATGTGGGCTGACGCTGATCTTCTGCGTGGACGCTGATGAAACGGCTTGACGCTGGTCACCGTTCCTGAACAGAGTCGCGGGACTGCCTCAACCGCCCTCGCGTCGGGCCACCACCGCGTAGAGCGGGTCACCGTGATAGCGGCCGGACGGCGTGCGCAGAGCGGCCTCCGGTTCGGTGAAACCACCGGCCAGCCGTAGGTATTCGGCGACGATGGCGCAGTGCTGGGCGTCGTCGGTGAGCAGCCAGCCGCGGATCGCCTTGGTCGGAAAACAGCGATTGGAGAACGTGATCACCACTGGACCACCCGGCCGCAGCACCCGGGCCGCCTCGGCCAGCACCTCGACCGGCCGGACCAGGTAATCGATCGACACGCAGCACAGCACCCCGTCCACCGATGCGTCCGGCAGGGGCAGGGTCGGGTCCTCGTTGAGGTCCTGGACGATCCGCTCGGTGGCCATCGGGTTGGCATCGAGCTCGACCGCGTTCATCCCCAGCACGATCAGCTCGTCCGGGGCGGACGGCAGGTGCGACACCCAGGACGACATGAGGTCCAGGATCCGGCGGTGTCCTGGGGCGTCACCGTCGAGACCCAGCTCGGCGTACAGCTCGCCGACCGCGGCGATGGCCCCGTCGTCGATGTGGGTGACCAACCGGGGCGGACCGTAGAAATCGGCGTCGGGGGACGGGTCGTCCCGGCTGAAGAACCCGGCGGGGAACTCGCCGGCGGCGAAGGGTGAGGTCGTCACCCCGTCCAGGGTGCCGGACGGCTCGAGCCGTCGCGCGAAGGTCAGAGCGGGGTGGCCGCCACCGCGGCGAACGCTCCGACCAGCACGGCCAGGGCGACGACGCCGACGGCGATCGCCACCTTCCCGCCGGTGCGGCCGTAGACGGCCTGCCACGCCTTGAGCCGGTCGGTCTCGTACCGGAAGCGGCGCCAATGGAACAGCATGATCACCAGCAGGACGACGATGACCGTCAAGCTCAGGTAGATGGTCACGATCGTGGCGGTACGCATCCTGGTCCCTCACTCTCACCCTCAGGATGAAGGTTCCCGGAATGCGCCGGCACACTCCTGTCCACCCCGGTCGACGACCGACACGGACGCCGGGCACAGTGGGGCGGTGACGTCCGAACGCCCGCACTGGTCGACCGATCGGCGATGGGCCAGAGCCGCAGCAGCGTTCGTCGCAGTGGGTGCGCTGGGCGTCGTCTCCATCTGGCTGCCCGTGTGGCTCTACCCGGAACGCCCACCGACGGCCAACCTGGGCACCGGCGTCCTGCTGGCCTTCTGCTACCTGTTCGTCGTCCTCGGGTCGACGGCGCTGGTGGTGCTGTCGACGCTGCGCTGGTGGGAGCGCCACCGCGACTGACCGGAGGGCCACCGCCGGTCGATGAGCAGCAGGATCGCCAGCACGACGGCGGCCACCACGAGCACGATGCCGGTGTTGCGGATCGCCGTCCCCAGTCCGATCTCCTGCACGTCCAGGAACGGGTACGGATACCAGTCGACGATTGCCCCGCGGACGAAGGTGTAG
>JBMDXL010000284.1:0-3758 GCA_048594465.1 Microlunatus sp.
CGGTCATGCCGGGAGCCCGTTCTCGGCGCCGCGGACCGCGGACCACTGGACCACGGCCCGGGCCGGTTTCCAGCCGGCGAAGCCGCCCAGCGGCTCCAGCCGCTCGACCGCGATCCGGACCAGCTCGCCGCCGAAGCCCCGCCACGCCTCCAGCAGCACCTGCTCGGTCTCCACGGTGACCGCGTGCGCGACCAGCCGGCCGCCGGCGGGCAGCAGGTGCCAGCAACGGCGGATCAGGTCCAGGTCGGCACCGCCCCCGATGAACACCGCGGCCGGCTGCGGCAGCCAGTCGATCGACTCGATCACGTCGGCGGTGATCACCTGGAGGCCCGGAACGCCCAGCCGGGCGGCGTTGGCGGTGATCCGGGCCGCTCGGTCGGGCGTCCGGTCCACCGCGATGGCCCGGCAGGACGGGTCGGTACGGGCCCACTCGATGCCGATCGAACCGGCCCCCGCCCCCAGGTCCCAGAGGAGCTCGCCGGGCACGGGGGCCAACCGGGACAGGGCGGAGGCCCGCAGATCGCGCTTGGTCAGCTGACCGTCGTGGGCGTACGCGTCGTCGGGCAGACCGGGACCCGACCCGAGCACCGTGGTCGGCGGGTCGGCCGCGCACACGACAGCGACCAGGTTCAGCGCGGGCGCCTCCGTCAGTCCCTCGCCGGTCGCCGCCGTGGTCTGCCGCACGCTCTCGTCGGCCGCGCCCAGGTCACCGAGCACGGTCAGCTCGCTCGGTCCGTAGCCGGCGTCGGTGAGCAGCCGCGCCAGGGCGGCCGGGGTGGTGGCGTCGGACGACAGCACGATCAGCCGCTGACCCGGGGCGAGATGACGGCGGACGAGATCCAGGTCCCGGCCCACGACCGTGACCACCCGGACCGTCGCGCTGTCCCAGCCCAGCCGGGCGCGCGCCAGCGCGACCGAGGAGACGGCGGGGTGGATCCGTACGGACTCCAGGCCCAGCAGGTCGATCAGCGTGGTGGCGATGCCGGAGACCAGTGGGTCACCGCTGGCCAACGCCACGGTCCGGCGCTCGGCGCAGTCCTCCAGCAGCCCCGGCAGACCCGCTCGCAGCGGACTCGGCCAGCTCCTCCGCTCGGCGCCGACCGCGATCTCCGCCGGCACGAGAGCGAGGTGCCGGCGGCCGCCGATCAGCACCTCGGCCGCCGTGATCAGGGTGCGGGCGGTCTCGCCCAGCTCGGACCAGCCCCCGGCCGGCATCCCGACGACGTCCAGCCGCATCACAGCGACGACCCTACGTGACCCTCCCGGTCTCGGGCCGGGCGACGACCAGCCGACGTGTGGGAGGATCGGCCACGGCGACAGGCGAGGAATCCAGGGAAGATCTGGAGCGGTCCCGCCACTGTGAAGCCCTCCGCCGGTCGACGGAGCGGTCAGTCAGAACGTCCCTGTCGCCCGCCGCCACCCCTGGCGGTGACCCCGACGACTGTGGGCGTGGACACCCGCAAGGAGGCCTCCACCGATCGGGCGCACGGTCCCCTTCTCCGCCGTCGTCGGCTCCGACGACATGGCCCTCGCCCTGGTGCTCACCTCCATCTCGCCCGAGGTCGGCGGGGTGCTGGTGCGCGGGGAGAAGGGCACGGCCAAGTCGACGATGGTCCGGGCCCTGGCGGCGGTGCAGCCCGACCAGCAGGTCATCCAGGGCTGCCGCTTCTCCTGCGACCCGGCCGATCCCGACCCGTCCTGCCCCGACGGACCGCACACCGACGTCGTCGCCGCCAGCCGCCCGGCCCGCCTGGTCGAGCTGCCGGTCGGCGCCACCGAGGACCGCGTGATCGGCTCCCTCGACCTGCAGCAGGCCCTCGGCTCGGGTCGGGTCTCCTACGAGCCGGGCCTGCTCGCCGCGGCCCATCGCGGGATCCTGTACGTCGACGAGGTCAACCTGCTGCACGACCACCTGGTCGACCTGCTGCTGGACGCCGCCGCCATGGGCCGCTCGACGGTGGAGCGGGACGGGGTCTCGGTGGCCCACGCGGCCCGGCTCGTCCTGGTCGGCACCATGAACCCGGAGGAGGGCGAGCTGCGCCCCCAGCTGCTCGACCGGTTCGGGCTCACCGTGGAGGTGGTGGCCCCCCGCGATCCCGCGCTGCGCGCGGAGGTGGTCCGGCGCCGGCTCGCGTACGACGCGGACCCGGCCGCCCTGGTCGCCCGGTTCGCGGCCCCGGAGGAGGCGCTGCGGACCCGCCTGGCCGCCGCCCGGGAGCGGCTCGGCCGGGTCGAGCTCTCCGACTGGGCGCTGACCAAGATCGCGGCCGTCTGCGCCGGGTTCGAGGTGGACGGGATGCGGGCCGACATCGTGACCGCCCGGGCCGCGGTGGCGCACGCGGCCTGGCACGATCGGACCGAGGTGACCCGGGCCGACATCCGGGCCGCCGCCCGGCTGGCCCTCCCCCACCGCCGCCGCCGGAACCCGTTCGACGCCCCCGGTCTGGACGAGGAGCTGCTGGACCGGCTGCTCGGCGACGACGACGTCGAGCCGGAACCCGAGCCGCCCACCCCGGACCCCGAGCCCGACCGCGCCCCGGGCGAGGACGACGCCGACGACCCGTCGGCCGGCGCGGCCCCGCCCGAGAGCGGGGCCGAGACGGCGGCCGAGACCGGCGGAGCCGTCGAGCCCGGAGACCGTCCGGACCCCGCCGAGGAGCCCGCCGGCAGCCCCGGCGAGCCGGTGCCGATGAGCATCGCGACCGCGGACCGCCCCTACCGGGCCCGGCTCCTGACCGTCCGCGGCACCGGGCAGGGCGAGGCCGGCCGGCGCAGTCGGGCGCTGACCACTGTCGGCCGCACCGTCGGCGCCACCCCCACGGCCGGCAGCCGGCTGCACTTCCCCGCCACCGTGCGGGCCGCTGCGCTCGAGCAGCAGCGCCGCGGCCACCGCCCCGGCGACCGGCTGCAGCTGGATCGCGGTGACCTGCGGACCGCGGTGACCGAGGGCCGGGAGTCCAACCTGGTGCTGTTCTGCGTCGACGCGTCCGGCTCGATGGCCGCCCGCAAGCGGATGACGGAGGTGAAGACCGCGGTGCTGTCGCTGCTGCTGGACGCCTACCAGCGGCGCGACAAGGTCGGTCTGGTCACCTTCCGCGGATCCGGCGCCACGTTGGCCCTGCCGCCGACCTCCTCGGTCGAGGTGGCCGCCCGGCGTCTGGCCGAGGTGCCGAGCGGAGGCCGTACGCCGCTGGCCGAGGGACTGCTCTGCGCGGCGGAGGCGCTGCGCTGGGAGCGGATCCGGGACCCGCGCCGCCGTCCCCTGCTGGTGGTGGTCACCGACGGCCGGGCCACCGCGGGAGCGGACGCCGTGGCCCGGTCCCGCGCCGCGGCGGCGTACCTGAGCGGCGCGGGTCTGGACGCCGTGGTGGTCGACTGCGAGTCCGGTCGGATGCGTCTGGGTCTGGCCCGCGGACTGGCCGACGACCTGCAGGCCCAGTACGTCCGGCTGGCGGAGGTCAACGCCGAGGCCCTGGCCGGCGTGGCCACCGCGGGACGCGAGCTGCCCGCCCGACCGGGTGCCCGGCGGAGCGCCGCGTGAAGGGCGAGGTCCAGACCGTCCCCGCCGACGGGCTCACCACCCGGCAGCGCCGCAACCAGCCGCTGCTGATGGTGCACACCGGCGACGGCAAGGGGAAGTCGACGGCCGCGTTCGGGCTCGCGCTGCGCGGCTGGAACCAGGGCTGGTCGATCGGGGTGTTCCAGTTCGTCAAGTCCGCCAAGTGGCGGATCGGCGAGCAGACCGCGCTGGAGACGCT
>JBMDXL010000285.1:0-5600 GCA_048594465.1 Microlunatus sp.
GCAGGCCGCCGACCTGATCCGCAGTCTCGTCTTCACCGTCACCCACCCGATGATCGGCACCACCTTCTCGGGTGAGCCGCGGATGATCGTGGACACCGTGCTGCACGGCATCCTGACCCCCACCCACCAGGAGCTCCACCCATGCTGATGCGTCTGCTGCGCCACTACCTGCGGCCGTACCGGTCGATGATCATCGCAACCGTGGTGCTGGCCACCCTCGGCACGATGGGTGCGCTCTACCTGCCCAGCCTGAACGCGGCGATCATCGACCAGGGGGTGGCCACCGGGAACACCGCCTTCATCTGGCGCACCGGCGGGATCATGCTCGCCGTCAGCGCGGTCCAGATCATCTGCTCGATCGGCTCGGTCTACTTCGGGGCCAAGACCGCGATGGCCTTCGGTCGCGATCTCCGGGCGGCCATCTTCGACCGGGTGCTGACCTTCTCCGCCCGGGAGCTGAACCGCTTCGGGGCGCCGTCGCTGATCACCCGCAACACCAACGACGTGCAGCAGGTGCAGATGCTGGTGGTGATGTCGGCCACCGTGCTGCTGTCCGCGCCCATCACCATGGTCGGCGGCATCATCATGGCCATGCGGGAGGACGTCGGTCTCTCCTGGCTGGTGGTGGTGGCCGTACCGGTGCTGGCCGGTTCGATCTGGCTGGTGATCCGCAAGCTGCCGCCGCTGTTCCGCACCATGCAGGGGCGGATCGACACCGTGAACCGGATCCTGCGCGAGCAGATCACCGGCATCCGCGTGGTCCGCGCGTTCGTGCGCGAACCGTACGAGACTGACCGTTTCGCCAAGGCCAGCGGCGAGCTGACCGAGAGCCAGACGCTGGTCGGGCAGCGGTTCGCCATGATGTTCCCGATCGTCATGCTGGTGCTCAACGTGAGCAGCGTCGCGGTGCTCTGGTTCGGCGGGCACCGGGTCGACGCCGGCAACATGCAGATCGGCTCGCTGACCGCGTTCCTCACCTACCTGATCCAGATCCTGATGTCGGTGATGATGGCCACCTTCTTGATGATGCTGCTGCCACGGGCGATCGTCTGCGCCGAGCGGATCGGGGAGGTGCTGGACACCGAGTCCTCGGTGGTCACCGCCGCCGAGCCCGTCACCCGGCTGCCGCGGGCCTCGGTGGTGGAGCTGCAGCACGCCGAGTTCACCTACCCGGGGGCGGAGTCACCGGTGCTGCGCGACATCTCCTTCACGGCCCGGGCCGGGCAGACCACCGCGGTGGTCGGGTCGACCGGCGCCGGCAAGACCACCCTGGTCTCCCTGCTCCCCCGGCTGTTCGACGCCACCGCCGGCACGGTCGCGGTCGACGGGGTCGACGTCCGCGACATCGAGCCGGAGCTGCTGTGGAGCCGGATCGGTCTGGTGCCGCAGAAGCCGTTCCTGTTCACCGGGACCGTCGCCTCCAACCTGCGCTACGGCAAACCGGACGCGACCGACGACGAGCTGTGGCACGCGCTGCGGATCGCGCAGGCCGAGGACTTCGTCGCCGCCATGGACGGCGGCCTGGACGCGGCCATCGCCCAGGGCGGGTCCAACGTCTCCGGCGGTCAGCGACAACGGCTGTCCATCGCCCGGGCACTGGTGAAACGTCCGGAGATCTACGTCTTCGACGACTCGTTCTCGGCCCTGGACGTGGCCACCGACGCGCGGCTGCGCGCCGCGCTGCGGGCAGAGACCACCGGCGCCTGCGTGATCATCGTGGCCCAGCGGGTGGCCACCATCCGCGACGCCGACACGATCCTGGTCCTCGACGACGGCCGGCTGATCGGCACTGGCACCCACGACGAGCTGCTGCTCACCTGCCCCACCTACGCGGAGATCGTCGACTCCCAGCTGAGCGCAGAGGAGGCGGCGGCATGAGCGAGCCCGACGGCCGACGGCCCACCAACGAGATCCCCGATCCGCTGACCGACTCCCCCACCCCGGGGGAGACCCTCGTCCCGGCCGACGTGGTGACCGGCGCCGACGAACCGGCCCCGCTGACCAGGGCGCCCGAGCGTCCGAAGTACGCCCCGCCGGCCGGCCCCCGACCACCGGGGTCGGCCATCGCGGTGGAGAAGTCGCTGAACTTCGGGCCGTCGCTCAAGCGGCTGCTGGGTCACCTGGCCCCCGAGCGCGCGGTGATCATCTTCTGCATCGCGCTCGCCGTCGGCGGCATCGTGCTCAGCGTCGTGGGGCCCAAGATCCTCGGCTGGGCCACGGACGTCATCTTCACCGGCTTCATCGGTCGTCAGCTGCCCGCGGGCGTGAGCAAGGAGCAGGCGGTCGAGGCGCTCCGGGCGCAGGGCAACACGACGTTCGCCGACCTGGTCTCCCGGCTCGACGTCACCCCCGGCGTCGGGATCGACTTCGGTCTGCTCGGCGAGATCCTGCTGATCGCCCTCGGGCTCTACGTGGTCAGCTCGCTGCTGCTGTGGTGGCAGGGCTACCTGCTGAACGCGGCCGTCCAGCGCTCCATCTACCGGATGCGCAACGAGGTGCAGACCAAGATCAACCGGCTGCCGCTGTCCTACTTCGACCGGTCCCCGCGCGGCGAGCTGCTCAGCCGGGTGACCAACGACATCGACAACATCGCCCAGGCGCTGCAGCAGACGCTGTCCCAGCTGCTCACCTCGCTGCTGACCGTGATCGGCGTGGTGATCATGATGTTCGTGGTCTCGCCGATGCTGGCCCTGATCGCTTTGGTCACCATCCCGGTGTCGGTGCTGGTCACCGGGGTGATCGGCAAGCGGGCACAGAAGCAGTTCGTCGCCCAGTGGCGGACCACCGGCGAGCTGAACGGCCACATCGAGGAGGCGTTCACCGGTCAGTCCCTGGTCAAGGTCTTCGGCCGGCGGGCCGAGGTCGAGGAGGTGTTCCGTCAGCGCAACGAGGGTCTGTTCAGCTCCTCCTTCGCCGCCCAGTTCATCTCCGGCATGATCATGCCGACGATGATGTTCATCGGGAACCTGAACTACGTGATCATCGCCGTCGTCGGTGGTCTGCGGGTGGCCAGCGGCACCATGAACCTCGGTGACGTGCAGGCGTTCATCCAGTACACCCGGATGTTCACCCAGCCGCTGACCCAGGTCGCGTCGATGGCCAACCTGCTCCAGTCCGGGGTGGCCTCGGCGGAGCGGGTGTTCGAGGTGCTGGACGCGCCCGAGCACGCGCCGGACGCCACCGGCGCCCTGAACCCCGTCCGCGGTCAGGTGGACTTCGACCACGTGGCCTTCTCCTACACCGCCGAGAAGCCGCTGATCACCGATCTGACGCTGCACGTCCGCCCCGGCCAGACGGTGGCCGTGGTCGGTCCGACCGGTGCCGGCAAGACCACCCTGGTCAACCTGATCATGCGGTTCTACGAGCTGAACAGCGGGCGGATCCTGCTGGACGGGGTGGACATCTCCGCGGTCCCCCGCGCGACGCTGCGCAGCCAGATCGGCATGGTGCTGCAGGACACCTGGCTGTTCCACGGGACCATCCGGGAGAACATCGCGTACGGGCGACCGGACGCGTCGGAGGCCGAGATCCTGGCCGCGGCCGAGGCGACGTACGTGGACCGGTTCGTCCACTCCCTCCCCGACGGCTACGACACCGTGATCGACGAGGAAGGCAGCAACATCAGCGCCGGCGAGAAGCAGCTGGTGACCATCGCCCGCGCCTTCCTGGCCGACCCGGCGCTGCTCATCCTGGACGAGGCGACGAGCTCGGTCGACACCCGGACCGAGGTGCTGGTGCAGCACGCCATGGCCGCGCTCCGCACCGACCGGACCAGCTTCGTCATCGCCCACCGGCTGTCGACCATCCGGGACGCCGACGTGATCCTGGTGATGGAGAACGGCTCGATCGTCGAGCAGGGCAGCCACAGCGAGCTGCTGGACGCCCGCGGCGCCTACTGGACGCTCTACAACGCCCAGTTCGCCGGCGCGATCTCCGACGAGGAGGTCGGTGACCCGGTGGGGGCGGATCGCTAGCCCGTCCGGCGCTGCCGCCACCGCCACAGGAGCACGAACCCCTCGGCGGCCAGCACGGTGACCAGCAGCTGCCGCAGCCAGCGGACCCGGGAGTCGGCGGTCGGGTCGTTCTGCACGCGGACCCGGTCGGGGTGGTCGACGTCGTACTCGACCCAGATGAAGCCCCGGCCGCGGCCGAAGTCCGGCGGGATCACGTCGCACGGCCGGGTCACCCGGGTCAGGTGGACACCGCCGGCATAGGGGATCTCGATGTCGTAGCGGATCGCGTTCCGCCAGCCGACGCCGGTCGAGCTGGGGCTGCCCATCGCCCCCAGGCAGCCGAGGTCGCTGCCGGTGATGCGGGCGTCGGCCAGCACCGCGTGGTGGGCGAACCGGTCGGCCTCATGACGGGCGGACAGCCAGAAGCCCACCACGACCAGGGGCAGCAGCACACCGACAGCGGGCCAGAGCCACCGGGGGCGGCTCAGAGCTCGACCGTCCCGCTGACACCCGGCGTGACCTGACCGCCGACCCAGACGTCCTCGCCCTCCGCGCTGACGTGGACCCGCCCACGCCGGCCCAGCACGGTGCCCTGGGCGGCCACGTACGCGCGCGGCAGCCGCCCGGTGCCGATCAGCCACTGGGCCAGCGACGCGTTCAGGCTGCCGGTGACCGGGTCCTCGGCCAGGCCGCCGCCCACCGCGAACAGGGCCCGCACCTCGACGGCGCACTCCGACCCGGACGGGTGGACGCCGACGATCCCGACGTCGCGGAAGGCGCCCGGTCCGGCCGGTCGGACCGCCAGCACCGTGGCAGCGTCCGTGAGCAGCACCCCGACCCAGCCCGGCCCGTTGTCGACCCACTGCGCGTCGAGCACTGCAGCGGCCGGCACCCCCAGCCACCGGATCAGCTCCGCGCGCTCGTCGGCGGTCACCGGACCGGAGCGCAGCAGCGGCGGGGCCGCGAACGCGAGCCGATCGGCGTCCCGGCGGACCGGGACCAGCCCGACCCCGCACTGCTGCACCAGCCGGGCGGCGTCCCGGGGCTCGCCGCCGGCGTCCAGCCAGGCGTACGCGGACCCGAGGGTGGGGTGGCCGGCGAACGGCAGCTCACCGTTCACCGTGAAGATCCGCACCCGGTAGTCGGCCGCCGGATCGGTGGGCCGCAGCAGGAAGGTGGTCTCGCTCAGGTTGGTCCAGCGGGCGAACGCCGCCAGCTGTTCGTCGGACAGGTCGTCGGCGTCGTGCACCACGGCCAGCGGGTTGCCGGTGGTGAGCCGGTCGGTGAAGACGTCGACCTGGGAGAAGCGGTGCATGCCGCCAGCCTGTCACCCGTCACTCTCGTCGACCGGACGTGGCTGGGCGGCGGGTCCCGGCGCCGGGTCTCCGTGGCGGGGGGATACCGGTCCGCGGCCCGGCCGGCTGCTCGCCAGATGGGCAGCTCGTCCTGCGCTCTTCCGTCGGTGGACGCTCGTCTGCTGCACTGTCTTTGTACGCTGCTCGGACCCACCGGGGATGGTCGTCGCCTCAGCACCGACGACGCGTACGGAACGAGAGGCTCCCCGGATGACCAGACTCCTGCCCCCCGTCGTCCTGCTGGTCGCCCTCGTGCTCACCGCGTGCACCGCGGGCGCCGGGGCGTCGGACC
>JBMDXL010000286.1:0-1897 GCA_048594465.1 Microlunatus sp.
CCCGGTGCTGGCCATCCTCGGGGCCGGGGTGATGGGGGAGACGGTGCTCTCCGGGCTCATCCGGGCCGGCTGGGACGCCGGTCGCATCGTGGCCACCGACCGACGCCCCGAGCGGCAGGCGGAGCTGACCGGGCGCTACGGCATCACCATGCTGGAGAACGACGCGGCCGTGGCTGCCGCCGACACCGTGATCCTGGTGGTCAAGCCGCAGGACATGAGCGAGCTGCTGACCGAGATCGCCGGCGCGCTGCGACCGGGCGCGCTGGTCGTCTCCCTGGCCGCCGGGGTGGACACCGCCTCGATCGAGGCCGGACTGGGCGGCGAGACCCCCGTGGTCCGGGTGATGCCCAACACCCCGGCGCTGGTCGACGAGGGGATGGCGGCCATCTCACCCGGCACCCACGCCCGCGCCGAGCACCTGGACCACGTCACCGAGATCCTGTCGGCCACCGGTCGCGTGGTGACGGTGCCCGAGCGCTACCAGGACGCCGTCACCGCCATCTCCGGCTCCGGCCCGGCGTACCTGTTCTTCGTGGTCGAGGCGATGATCGAGGCCGGTGTGCACCTGGGTCTGCCGCGCGACATCTCCACCCAGCTGGTGGTCCAGACGATGCTCGGGTCGGCCACCATGCTGCGGGAGACCGGTGAGCACCCCACCGTGCTGCGGGAGCGGGTCACCTCGCCGGGTGGCACCACGGCCGCCGCGATCAAGGTGCTGGAGGACCACAAGGTCCGCGCGGCCTTCCTCGGCGCGATGGAGGCGGCCCGCGATCGCAGCCGCTCGCTGGCCGAGGCGGCCCGGTCGACCGCCGGAGCGCCGGCGGCCCCGCGATGAGCGGGCGGATGGTCCACTCCGAGGAGCTGACCAGGTACGACTTCGGCGACGACCACGCGATGGGGCCCGGTCGCGTCCGGCACACGGTGGAGCTGGCCCGCCAGCTCGGCGTGATCGACCTGCTCGAGGTCGTCCCACCGCCGGCCATCGACGACGACGTGATCCTGGCCGTGCACGACCGGGACTACGTCGACGCGGTCAAGGCCAACGTGGAGAACCTGGCGTACGGCCTCGGGACCACCGACAACCCGATCTTCCCGCGGATGCACGAGGTGTCGGCGACCATCGCCATGGCCACCACGGAGGCCGCGCGCGGGGTCTGGGAGGGCGAGGTCCGGCGGGCCTGCAACATCAGCGGGGGTCTGCACCACGCGATGCCCCGGGCCACCAGCGGCTTCTGCGTCTACAACGACGTCGCCGTGGCCCTCAGCTGGCTGCTGGCCCACGGCGCGGAGCGGATCGCGTACGTGGACGTGGACGTGCACCACGGCGACGGCGTGCAGCAGATCTTCTACCACGACCCGCGCGTCCTCACCGTGAGCCTGCACGAGACCCCCGCGGTCCTGTTCCCGGGCACCGGCTACCCGACCGAGACCGGCGGCCCCGAGGCTCCTGGCTCGGCCGTGAACGTCGCCCTGCCCGCGGGCACGGGGGACTCGGGCTGGTTGCGGGCCTTCCACGCGGTGGTGCCGCAGGTGCTGGAGGCGTTCGCGCCGCAGATCCTGATCACCCAGCACGGCTGCGACTCCCACCAGCACGATCCGCTGGCCGATCTGGAGCTGACCGTCGACGGACAGCGCGCCTCCTACCTCGCCCTGGCCGAGCTGGCCGACCGGTTCTGCGAGGGTCGCTGGGTGTCGACCGGGGGCGGGGGCTACTCGATCACCAACGTGGTGCCGCGGGCCTGGACCCATCTGCTGTCCATCGTCGCCGGTCGGCCGCTGGACCCGGAGACCGAGACGCCGGCGGCCTGGCGGGAGCCGCTGGGGCCGTACGCGCCCCTGGTGATGACCGACGGCGTGGAAATCGACTTAACCGACTTAGACGACGGCTACAGCCCCA
>JBMDXL010000287.1:0-1546 GCA_048594465.1 Microlunatus sp.
CTGGCCCCCAGGCGCCTTCCTGCACTTCGGCGGGACCGCCGGCATGGTCCTCGTCGCCGGCGTCGCCGGCGGGGGGGTTGAAGCTGGTGGGGGAGGCGGCGGGGACTGAGGGTGTGGTGATGGGGGTGACCTGCGCGGGTGGGTTCACCAACAGCCACACCACGACCGCGAGGAGCACAGCGACGACGGCCGCGAGCGCAGCGATGATCACGACGACTCGGGTGCTCACGAGGCATCCTCACGTTCGTGCGGCTGAGGCGGTGAGCAGCAGTAAGTCCACGGAAACAGCGCTTGGTCGCACGCATCGGAGCACACGAGGAAGCAGCCTCCGATCCCGCCCTGCGGGTGGGAGTCCGCGGCCTGTTGGTGAAGCTGGTCAGCCATCGCCGGGTAGTTCGCGCGATACTCGGCGACGGTTGACCAGATAGCGGTCCACTCGTCCCTCGGACTCACTTTCCGGCCACAGCGACAGCACCGGACGCCACGAGACGCGACCTCCGCAAACCGGGCCCGACGACTCTTGCCTGGGTAGACGGTGGCGTGTCGGCCAGCTAGGAGGCGAGTACTGCGAGCTCGTTTGAGCAGGCGCTCGAGGACGCTCATGACTGGATGCCCTTCTGACGGAGATAGGGGAGCGGGTTGATCGGGGTTCCGCTGCGGCGGATCTCGAAGTGCAGGTGGGATCCGGCGGGTCCGGTGGGTCGGACGTTGCCTTGGTAGCCGACGGTGCCGATGACCTGGCCGGTGGTGACGGTGTCGCCGACGGCGACACGACGTTCGGTGAGGTGGGCGTACCAGGCGGTGGTCTCGCCGCCGCCGGCCAAGCGGATGACCAGCAGGTTGCCGTAGGAGCGTTTCGCGCCACCGCAGATCGGCAGGGTGGTGCAGCGGCCGCTGCTGGTGATGGATTCGGATCGGATGACGGTGCCGTTGTTGACCGCGTAGACCGCGACACCGGGCGGGGCGGGGTAGTCCTGGCCGGTGTGGCCGGAGTAGCAGCCGAAGCCGCAGCCGACACTCGACGGCTGCCCAACGGGGCTGTGCCAGGCGCCGGCGATCACGTCACTGGGGCCGTCGGGTTGGGCCTTGTTGCCGAACACGGTGACGTGGACGTGGTTGTAGTGCAGCGAGGAGTCGTTGCCCTGGCCGTCGGCCCGGTAGGTGCGCCAGCCCTCGTCGTCGCGGGCGATGTTCCAGATCTTGTTGTCGAAGATCAGGTACTCCACGCCGAGCTGACGGCGGTTCGCTTGCAGCCAACGGGCGACCTGCCAGCCGAACGCCTTCCCGGCCGCGGTCTGGTAGTTCGGGATCATCAGGTCGACGGCGCGGCCGGACGGGTGGTCGGGCAGCGCGTCGGCCCGGACCCCGCCGATGTCGGTGATGCTCGGGTACTGCTGGGCGATGCACCGCAGCACCCGGAGGGCGTCGGGGGTGAGCCCGGTTTCTGCGGCGAGACCGGTGGCGGGGCAGTTGCCGGTGGAGCCGTCGGAGGTCTGCCCGGGGCAGGCGTCCCCGGCCGGGGCGCTGTTGCCGTCGACGAGGCCGG
>JBMDXL010000288.1:0-2042 GCA_048594465.1 Microlunatus sp.
CCTCACCGGGCGCGGGCGCCGCGGCGGCCGCCGGCTCGGCCCCGGCCAGCGCGACCCCGCCTGCCCCGGCGGCGGCCGCGGCCGCGGCGGCCTTCTTGCGCTTGCCGCCGCGCAGGAACCAGAACGCCAGCACCGGCACGACCGTCATCGAGACGATCAGCGAGGCCACCAGCGCGATCGCCACGGTCACCGCGAACGGCCGGAACAGCTCGCCGGTGACACCGGAGACGACGGCCACCGGCAGGAACAGCGCCACGGTGGTGGCGGTGGACGCGGTGACCGCGCCGGCCACCTCCTTGACCGAGGCGACGATGTCGCCCGCGGTCAGCGGAGCGAGTCCGGTGTCGCGGCGCTTGATGTTCTCCAGCACCACGATCGAGTCGTCGACCACGCGTCCGACGGCCACGGTGAGCGCGGCCAGCGTGAAGATGTTGAGCGAGAAGCCGCCGACCTGGAGCCCGATCATCGCGACCAGCAGCGACAGCGGGATCGAGATGGCGGTGATGAGCGTCGAGCGCACCGAGAGCAGGAACAGCAGGATCACCAGCACGGCGAACCCGAGTCCGAGCGCACCCTCGACGGTCAGGTCGTGGATGGACTGCTCGATCAGCGGGGCCTGGTCGAACACGATCGTGAACGCCGCGTTGTTGCCCATCGTCTTCTGCAGACCCGGCAGCGCGTCAGCGACGGCGTGGGAGATCGTCACCGAGTCGCCGTCGGACTCCTTCAGCACCGCCACGCTGAGCGCCGGTCGGCCGTTGGCCCGGGCCAGCGAGGACGACGAGATCGACTCGACCTTGACGTCGGCGATCTTCGACAGGGCCACGGGGCCGTCGCTGGTCGGGATGGAGAGCGACTGCACCTGCTTCACCGAGTTGGTGGAGTCGCCCACCTGCACGGCCAGCTCGAGGGTGTTGTCGTACGCGGTGCCGGCCGGGACGACGGTCAGCTGGGACTGGATGGTCTGGGTGACGGCGGCGGCGGTCAGGTCGCGGTCGGTCAGGTCGGCCGGCCGCAGCGTGACGGTCAGCTGGGTGGTGTCCTCCCCGGTGACCTGCACCTGACGTACGCCCTCGATGGCGGTCAGGGCCGGGACCGCGACGTTCTGCACCAGCTCGCCGGACCGGGCCAGCGGCAGGTCGGTGGAGGCCGAGAGCAGCAGCACCGGGATGTCGTCGGTGCTGCCGGTGATGACGTCGGTCTCGACGTCGGCAGGCAGCGTCTGGGAGGTGGAGTCGACGGCGTTGCGGATGTTGCTGACGACCTTGTCGCTGTCCAGGCCGTACTCCCAGTTGACGCTGATCGTCGCCTGACCGTTGGACGACGTGGAGGTGACGTCGGTGACGCCCGAGACCCCGCTGACGGCCCGCTCGATCGGCGTGGACACGTTGTCGGCCACGATCTGCGGGGTCGCGCCCGGGTAGATCGCCGTGACCACCGCGGTGGGCACCTGGGTGGAGGGCAGCAGCTCCTGCTTGAGCGAACGCGCCGCCAGGACACCGAACACGACGATCGCGATCGAGATCAGGGCGACGATGAGGCGGTTGGCCAGACTGAGCCGGGTCAGAGACGTCACAGGCATACGATACGTCGGAGACAGCAAATCGTTAGCATCAGCCGTATAGTCAGGGCGCCCAAGGGTTATCCCCGATCCGGACGGACACGAAGGAAGAGATGACCCTCAGCCAGGACCTCGAGCGCGCGACGCTGCTCCGCCGACTCGACGAGCTCCACGCGTCCTTCGACCGGCGGGCCCTGACCACCTGGGCGGAGCCGCTGCTCTCCACCTCGCTGACCATGCAGCAGCTCAAGGTGCTGACGCTGATCGCCGCCGACGGGGAGCGGGCCACCGGTCACGACCTGGCCGAGACCCTGCACGTCTCGGTCGCCACCATGTCCGGGCTGGTCGACCGCCTGGTCGAGCAGGAGATGGTGCAACGGCGCGACGATCCGGACGACCGCCGGATCCGCCGGCTGAGCGTCACCGCGCTGGGCACGGCCACCCTGCGCGCCCTCATCAGCAGCGGCAACACGATGCCGCC
>JBMDXL010000289.1:0-3842 GCA_048594465.1 Microlunatus sp.
GTCGAAGTCGCTCGCCGTGAAGTCGGGGATGAAGTCCTTGTAGCCGAAGACGTCGTGCGCGCCGTAGGTCTGCCGGTGGTGCTCGAACTCCGGGCTGCCCGGCACGTACATGTTCCGGGCGTACCACTCGTTGCCGAAGGCGGGCACGGCGTAGACGCCCCAGTGGATGAAGATCCCGAACTTCGCCTCCACGAACCACCGGGCCGGCTCGTACGCGGCCAGCGACTCCCAGGTGTCCTGGAAGGGGCCGGCGGCGATCACCGCGGCGACCCTCTCCAGCTCGGCGTCGTCGGCGATCGGGTCGGGCTGGGTCACGAGGATCCTCCTGGGTGGCTGTACGGCGACTCTAGGGGATCGACGAACCCGTGTAAACAAACGTTTGATCAGTCCAGACACCTTCTCGTCCCACTCGCTCGTCGGGTCCGCGGACCGAGCGCGTGCGGACTCACTACTTAGGTGAGCCTAAACTGACCTCGTGCGCATCGTGATGTCCCTGCTGACCGTGCTCCTGCTGCTGACCGCCCCATCGTGCGGACGCCCGACGGGCGAGACCGACCCAGCCGGACCGGGCGCGCCCAGCACCCTCCCCGACGGGATGGGCTCCGGCGCCGACGACGGCGTCTTCCCCCGGACGGTGGGCCACTTCGGTGGGTCGACGGTCCTGGAGACGGCGCCGGTCCGGGTGGTCGCCATCAGCACCGGCCAGCTCGACGGTCTCCTCTCGGTGGGCGTCGTCCCGGTGGGCACCACGACGGCCCGGGGCGCCGAGGCGGTGCCCGCCTACCTGTTCTCCGCGTTCCCCGGGAACCGCGCGGCCCTGGCGTCGATGAGCGGACTCGGCACCCGGACCGAACCCGACGTCGAGGCCGTGGCCGCAGCGGATCCCGACCTGATCCTGACCAACAGCACGGTGGACGAGACCGTCCGCGCGCAGTTCGCGCGGATCGCACCGGTGGTCGTCACCGAGGGCACGGGGGTCAACTGGAAGCAGGACTTCCTGCTGCTGGCCGATGCCGTGGGGAAGCGCCAGGCGGCCGAGACCGGTCTGACCACCTTCGCCGAGGACGCGGCGGCCCTGGGGGCCCGCGTGCCCGACGACCCGACCGTCTCGTTGACCAGCGTGGCCCCGGACCGGGTGCGCGTCTTCGGGGTCGGCTCGTTCGGCGGCAGCATCCTGGCCGACACCGGCCTCCCCCGGCCCGCCGCCCAGTCCTTCGACGACACCTCCCAGGACGTCTCGCTGGAGACGCTGGACCGGGCCGGCGCGGACTGGATCTTCTACGGCGTCCAGGGCCGGGACAGCGACGTGGTCGGCTCGTCGGTCTGGAAGGCGCTGCCGGCGGTGGCCGCCGGTCGGGCGGTCGCCGTCGACTACGACACCTGGTTCCTGAACGCCGGTCCGGCCGCGGCCCGCCGGGTCCTCAGCGACTTGGAGTCCGCGCTGGCCGGTTGACGGACCTGGTCGGTCGGCCGCACTCCGGCTGGCGGGAGGCTCAGGCCGTGGGCAGACCGTCCCGTGCGGGCCACGGCGCGTCGGCCGGCCGCAAGGCGGCGAAGTCGTCGTCGCGCGCCCGGGCCACGGCGGCGGCGAGCACCCCGCTGACCAGGGTCGGGTTGTGCAGGTCACCGGCCAGGACGGCGTCGACCAGATCGGTCAGGGGTGCCCAGGACAGCTCCATCTCGGCCTCCTCGCCCTCCTTGACGAAGCCGTCGGGGGCGGCGGCCGGACTCAGGTCCCGGGCCAGGTAGACGCGCAGACCCTCGGCGATGATGCCCGGGGTGGTGAACAGGTCGACCAGGACGTGCCAGGTCCCGGCGGCCAGGCCCACCTCCTCGGCCAGCTCCCGCTGGGCGGCCAGCACGTACGCCTCGCCGTCCACGTCGAGCAGACCGGCCGGCGGCTCGATCAGCCGGTGCCGGACGGCGTGCCGGTACTGGCGGACCAGAGCCACCCGGCCCGCGGCGTCGAGGGCGATGATGCCGACCGCGCCGGGGTGACGCAGGTACTCCCGCGACAGCGTGGTCCCGTCCGGGGCGGTGATGTCGTCCTGCAGCAGCGCGGTGAAGGCCCCGGCCCCGAGCACCCGCTCGGCGCTGACGGGCCAGCTGACCGCGTGGTCGACCAGGTCCGCCCGGGACAGCGTGGTCCCGCCCAGTCCGTTCGCGCCCAGTCCGTTCGCGCCCAGTCCGTGCGCGCTCGATCCGTTCTCGACCGGGGCGGTCACGAGGTGGCGTCGACGGGCAGGCGGGTGGCCAGCCGACGCTCGAGCGCGGCCTCGACCAGCCCGACGAACAGCGGGTGCGGGACCGTTGGACGCGACTTCAGCTCGGGGTGGGCCTGGGTGGCCACGAAGTACGGGTGCACCTGGGTCGGCAGCTCGACGAACTCGACCAGCCGCGAGTCCGGCGAGGTGCCGCTGATCACCAGACCAGCCTCCTCGAGCTGGTCGCGGTAGGCGTTGTTCACCTCGTAGCGGTGCCGGTGGCGCTCCTCGACCTCGGTCTGGCCGTACTGCTTGGCCACCACCGAGCCCGGCTGCAGCTCGGCCGGGTACGACCCGAGCCGCATCGACCCGCCGAGATCCCCCTGGCCGTCGACGATGTCGATCTGCTCGGCCATGGTGGCGATCACGTGGTACGGCGCCTCGGGGCTGAACTCCGAGGAGTCGGCACCGTCGAGACCGGCGAGGTGCCGGGCGACCTCGATCACCATGCACTGCAGACCGAGGCAGAGCCCGAGGATCGGGACCTGGTGCTCGCGGGCGTAGCGGATGGCGCCGACCTTGCCCTCCACCCCGCGGATGCCGAAGCCGCCGGGCACGCAGACGCCGTCCACGTCCTGGAGCGCCCGCGCCGCGCCCTCCGCGGTCTCGCAGGTGTCGGAGGCGACCCAGCGGACGACCACCTTGGCCCGGTTGGCGAACCCGCCGGCCCGCAACGCCTCGCACACCGACAGGTACGCGTCGGGCAGGTCGACGTACTTGCCGACCAGCGCGATCACCACCTCCTCCTTCGGGTTGTGCACCCGGTCCAGGAGGTCGTTCCACAGCGTCCAGTCGACGTCGCGGAAGCGCAGGTCCAGCCGCCGGATCACGTACGCGTCCAGGCCCTCGGCGTGCAGGACCTTCGGCAGGTCGTAGATGCTCGGCACGTCGGTGTTCTCCACGACGGCCTCGACGTCGACGTCGCACATCAACGAGATCTTGCGCTTCACCGACTCGGGGATCTCGCGGTCGCAGCGGCAGACGATGGCGTCGGGCTGGATGCCGACCTGGCGGAGCGCCGCCACCGAGTGCTGGGTGGGCTTGGTCTTCAGCTCCCCGCTCGGGCCGATGTAGGGCACCAGCGAGACGTGCAGGAAGAAGCAGTTGTCCCGGCCGACGTCGTGGCGCACCTGCCGGGCGGCCTCCAGGAACGGCAGCGACTCGATGTCGCCGACGGTGCCGCCGATCTCGTGGATGACCACGTCGATGTCCGGGCCGCCCATCCCGAGCATCAGGTCCTTGATCTCGTTGGTGATGTGCGGGATCACCTGGACGGTGTCGCCCAGGGAGTCACCGCGGCGCTCCTTGGCGATCACGGTGGAGTAGACCTTGCCCGTGGTCACGTTGGCGTGCGCGGCCAGGTTGACGTTGAGGAAGCGCTCGTAGTGGCCGATGTCGAGATCGGTCTCCGCGCCGTCCTCGGTGACGAAGACCTCGCCGTGCTGGAACGGGTTCATCGTCCCGGGGTCGACGTTGAGGTACGGGTCCAGCTTCTGCATCGTCACGCGCAGACCGCGCGATCGCAGCAGGCGACCGAGGCTGGACGCCGTGAGCCCCTTGCCGAGCGAGGAGGCGACG
>JBMDXL010000029.1:0-1910 GCA_048594465.1 Microlunatus sp.
CCGCTCCGGGTCGGAGAACCGCACCTCGCTGAGCTCGGCCACCGAGGACACGAACCGACCGGCGACCGGAGCCACGGGCAGCGTCTCGGTGGCCGTCATGCGGACGCCCCGGAGGTCTCGGGGTGGGCGGCCAGGCCGTCGGCCAGTCCCTCGTTGGGGTCCCCACCGTCCAGCAGCGTCTCGATCTCCGCCGACGTCGGCATGGCGGTTGAGCACTCCAGCCGCGAGGCGACGATGGCGCCGGCAGCGTTGGCCCGGGCCAGCACCTTCTCCAGCGGCCAGCCGGCCAGCAGGCCGTGGCACAGCGATCCGCCGAACGAGTCGCCGGCGCCGAGGCCGTTCAGCGGCGTGATCATGATCGGCGGGGAGACGACCCGCTCGGTGCGGGTCTTGGCCAGCACGCCCTTGGGTCCCTGCTTGACGATGGCCAGCTCGACCCCGGCGTCCAGCAGCGCGTCGGCCGCCTTCTCCGGATCGGTCTCGCCCACCGCGACCTCGCACTCCTCACGGTTGCCGACGGCCACGGTGACGTACGGCAGGGCCTTGCGCACCTGCTCGCCGGCGGCCTCGGGGCTGTCCCAGAACATCGGCCGGTAGTCCAGGTCCAGCGCCGTGATCGGCGTCCGGGCCCGGGCCTCGAGCACGGCGAAGTGCGACTCGCGGCTGGGCTCCTCGCTGAAGCCGGTCACCGACAGCCACATCAGCGCGGTGTCGCGGACGGCGTCGAAGTCGATGTCGGCCGGGCGGACCTGCAGATCGGGCGCGGTGGGCTTGCGGTAGAACCACAGCGGGAAGTCGTCGGGCGGGAAGATCTCGCAGAAGGTGACCGGCGTGGCGTACTCGGTGTTGGTCACCACGTGGGTGTCGTCGACCCCGAGATCGGTGAGCGCACGCCGCACGAAGCGGCCGAACGGGTCGTTGCCGACGCCGGTGATGATGCCGGTCCGGCGCCCCAGCCGGGCCGCGGCGACCGCGACGTTGGCGGTCGTGCCGCCGAGGTACTTGCCGAAGGACGTCACGTCCTCCAGCCCCACCCCGATCTGCTGCGGGTAGATGTCCACCCCGCTGCGACCGAAGGTCAGCACCTCCAGAGCGGACGACGGGGACTGAGCGGAGCTGCTCATCACTCTCCTTCGAGGGGGGTGGGCCGGCGCGGCGACGCCTGCGGTTGACGGTAGTAGCGGGCCGGGGTGAACGTCAAGATTTGTACAGACAAATTGTCATTCTCGACGGGTGCCCTCACAGGTCGCCCTCGAGGAACTGGGCCCGACCCAGACCGAACGACCAGTCCTCGCGACCGTTGCCCACGACGGACACGATCAGATCCGTGGGCGCGACCTGGCACTCGGCGTCCAGTCGCTTCGCCAGCTGCTCGTACGCCGCCCTCTTCTGCGCAGCCGACCTCCCCTGCTGCACGATCTGGATCACCACCACCCCGGCGGTCCGCTCGAACCCGAGCCCGGTGTCCTCGGCGATGATCTGACCGACCGGGTGCTCGGTGATGATCTGGTACCGGTCCCCCGGCGGCGCCGCGAACACGTCGAGCATCACGCCCTGCGTGACGTCAGCGATCTTGCGGAGCTCCGCGGGTGAGCGACCTTGCTGGACGTCGATGCGCACCAGGGGCATGGCGGGGACCTCTTCTCTCGGGAGTGGTCCTAGCCTAGTTTGTTAGGACATAATGTCAAGTGTGGGTTGGTGGATCCGGCCCCGTGAACATTCCGTCACTCGACGACTTCTTCGGCACCCCACCGCCCCCGGGGCCGAACATTCCGTCACTCGACGACTTCCACCGCACCCCACCGCCCCCGGGACTGAACATTCCGTCACTCGACGACTTCCACCGCACCCCACCGCCCCCGGGACTGAACATTCCGTCACTCGACGACTTCCACGGCACCCCACCGCCC
>JBMDXL010000290.1:0-3958 GCA_048594465.1 Microlunatus sp.
CTCACCGGGGTGCTGCTCAAGGACCCCGACAAGGCCAAGCACGCCGCCGTGGCGGTGAAGGTCCCCGACAACAAGTACGAGCACCCGCAGCGCGGCATCGACAAGGCCGACATCGTCTTCGTCGAGCTCGAGGGCTACCTCGACGCCGACGGCTACAGCGGCACCCGGCTGGTGCCGGTGTTCCACTCCCGGATGGCCGACACGGTGGAGCCGGTCCGCTCGATCCGCCCCGTCGACATCCCGCTGCTGAGCCCGATGAACGCGATCATCGGCAACACCGGCGCGGCGAAGTGGGTGATCAACTACGTCAAGCACTACCGCAAGCACGTCGAGGGCATGCTGTCCTACATGGCCACCCGGGGCACCGGGTCGTACGGCACGGACCAGTCACGGGTGTACCAGTACCAGGGCCAGACCTACTACGACCGGGCGACCGTCTGCCATCCCGCCGTGCTGGCCAAGCAGACCAAGCGGTTCCGCGACGGTCCCCCGCAGTCCTACTTCCCCTGGGCGTCGTCGGACGACGAGGTGAGCACCCGCGACGGCAAGAAGGCGCAGACGATCTCCGTTCCCTACAAGGGCAACGGGTACCGGATGAGCTACAGCTACGACAAGAAGACCAAGACCTACCTGCGCAGCATGCCGTGGGGTCCGCACGTGATGGCCGACGGCACCCGGATCGCGGTCGACAACGTGCTGGTGATCAAGGCCAACCAGCACTTCGGCAAGATCTTCCGGGGCGGCGGCCACGACGAGCCGCTGCACGACATCATCAAGACGAAGGGCAAGTTCAGCTACGCCCACCAGGGTCGCTACGTGAGCGGCACCTGGAGCAAGGGCTCCGTGGCGGAGCCCTTCGTGTTCACCCTGGCCGACGGCACCCCGCTGAAGATGGCCACCGGGCAGACATTCGTGGAGCTGCCCGACGACGGGGCGAAGGTGGAGATCGCCGACTAGCCCGCCCGTCAGCGGTCAGGCTCGGACGCCGGCGCGCTCAGCGCCACGATCAGCCGGGTCAGCTCCGCCCGGAACGTGTCGGGATCGGTCAGCGCCCCCTCGACCAGGCGGTCGGAGATCCCCGACGTGCGGACGATCTCGTACGCCCGGTCGCCGCGCTCGGTGCGCCGGACCAGGCGGCGCCGTCGGTCGCGGGGGTCCCGCTGCCGGGTGACGTGTCCGGTGCGCTCGAGCCGGTCCACCACCCGGCTCATCGTCTGCTCCTCGATCTGGCTGCCCGCCGCCAGCTGGCGCTGTGTCAGGGCGTGGTCGCCGAGGGTGTGCAGAGCCAGGAAACCCGCGTGGGTGAGGTCCTGACCGGCCAACCAGCGGTTCCAGTCGTGCTCGACCAGCCGCGCCGCGGTCGACAGCAGCCGTCCCAGGGACCAGTCCTCTCGCGCTGCCGGCACGCGGCTCAGCCTAGGTCACGGCGTCGTGATCGCCGGAGTAGATTGCTCAGCATGCTTAGTGATTCTCCGACGGCACCCGGGACGCCGTCGGCCTCGTCCTCCCGGCGCCGCTGGTTCGGCCTGGTGATCATCAGCCTCGGTGTTTCGCTCATCATCGTCGACAGCACCATCGTGAACGTCGCCGTGCCGTCCATCATCGACGACCTCGGCATCACCTCCAGCCAGGCCCAGTGGGTGCAGGAGGTCTACACCCTCGTCTTCGCGTCGCTGCTGCTGGTCTGCGGCCGGCTGGCCGACCGCAGCGGCCGGCGCCGGCTGTTCGCCCTCGGTGCCCTGGTCTTCGCGCTGGCCAGCGTGCTGGCCGCCCTGGCCGACAGCGGCACGTCGTTGATCGCGGCGCGGGCGGTCCAGGGGGTCGGTGGTGCGCTGATGCTGCCGACCTCGCTGTCGCTGCTGAACGCCACCTTCCGCGGTCGGGACCGGGGCATCGCCTTCGGCATCTGGGGCGCCACCATCGGCGGCACCGCCGCCCTGGGACCACTGCTGGGCGGCTGGCTCACCACCACCTTCTCCTGGCGGTGGGCCTTCGGCATCAACATCCCGCTGGGGGCCGTGGTCATCATCGGCCTGCTCCTCCTGGACGACGAGTCGAGCGACCCGTCCGCGGCCCCCGGCCAGGACAGTCGCGGCGCGATCCTGTCGACCATCGGTTTCGGCGCGCTGGTCTTCGGGCTGATCGAGGGGCGGACGTACGGCTGGGTGACCACCACCGACACGCTGCTGAGCATCGGCGGCTGGACCTGGCCCTGGGCGCTGTCCCCCGTGCCGGTCGCCTTCGTCGTCGGCGGCGCGGGGCTGACGATCTTCGTCCTGGTGCAGCGGGCCCGCAACGCGGCCGGCCGCGTCTCGATGCTCGATCTCGACCTCTTCGCCATCCCCTCCTTCCGCAACGGCAACATCGCCGCCGCCATCGTCAGCCTGGGCGAGTTCGGTCTGCTCTTCGCGCTGCCCCTGTGGTTCCAGAACGTCCGCGGCTACTCCGCCTTCCAGACCGGGGTGATCCTGCTCGCCCTGGCGATCGGCAGCTTCCTGGCCAGCGGGCTGGGCGCCGCGATCGGACGTACCCGGAGCCCGATCTTCCTGGTCCGGCTCGGCATCGTGCTGGAGATCATCGGCATCGCCGGCATCGCGGTGCTGCTCCGGTCGGACTCGGCCTGGTACGTCACCGCCCCGCTGCTGTTCGTCTACGGCATCGGCGTCGGCTTCGCCACCGCCCAGCTGACCGGGGTGGTGCTGGCCGACGTGCCGGTGGAGCGCAGCGGCCAGGGATCGGGGACGCAGAGCACGGCTCGCCAGATCGGCTCCGCCTTCGGCATCGCGGTGCTCGGCACCGTGCTGTTCTCCGTCCTCGGCGCCCGCTTCGACGCCGGGTTGACCGACATCGGCGTGCCGGAGCAGACCCGTACGCAGCTGGTCACGGCGGTCAAGGACAGCGCCGGCGCGGTGATCCCCTCACTGGCGGCCGACCCGCGCACCGCCGCCGTGGCCGACCAGGCCGCCCAGGCGCTGACCGAGGCCACCCGGGTCTCGGCCGCGACCGCGGCCGGCTTCCTGGTGGTGGGGTTGCTGGCCAGCCTGTCGCTCGGCGAACGGCGCCGGCGCGAGGACTGACGGGGACGCCCGGCGTCAGCCCGCCGCGGGGGCGGTGGCCGAGCCGCTGATCAGCCGGTCCAGCAGGGCCAACGCACCCACCTGGTCGACCCCGTCGTCCAGCAGCCACTGCGTCTGCAGCCCGTCGGAGGCGGCGATGATCAGGGCCGCGACCTGCTCGGCGTCCAGATCGGGGCGGATGCGGCCGTCCTGCTGCCGGGTCCTGATCTGCTCCACCAGCGACGCCCGGAGCCCGGCGAAGCGTCGGGACGCGAACTCGGTGGCCGCCGGGTGGCCGTCCTCCAGCGCCGAGGCGACCAGGGTCGTGTAGAGCTGGACCATCCCGGGGATCTCGCGGTTGCGCTGGGCCACCAGCCGCAGCATCTCCACCGGCGCCACGTCGTCACCGAGATGCGCCTCGCGGTCGAGTCGCCGGGAGGACTCGGTGTAGACGTCGACGAGCAGCTGCTCGAGCGAGCCGAAGTGGTGGATCAGGGCCGCGTGGGTCACGCCGACCTCCTGCGCGATCGCCCGCAGACTGGTCCGGTCGGCGCCCCGTCGGGCGAACACGCCGATGGCGACGTCGAGGATCTCCTGCCGCCGGGCCACCCCCTTGGCGTACGCGCCACGAGAACGCACCGGCTTGCCCGCGCTGTCGTCCATGCCGTCGATCGTAGGGCATCGGAGCCCGAATACCTCCACCCGGATGTTTCTGCTACGGTAGTCCCGTGCCCGTGTGGCGCAGTCCCAGCCGACACCCTCAGGAAGAAGGACAACGTGGCCCTCCCGGTCGCCTCCGTGCAGCTCTACACCCTCGCCGAGCAGTTCTCCGCCGACATGAACGGCTCGCTCGAGCGCCTCGCCGCCATCGGCCTGAAGAACGTCGAGGCCTTCGACTTCGT
>JBMDXL010000291.1:0-4242 GCA_048594465.1 Microlunatus sp.
GAAGGGCTGAACCCACAACTCGTGGGTTCAGCCCATCCCGATGTCTCGAGACATCACAGCGTCGGGCTGACAGGATTTGAACCTGCGACCCCGTGACCCCCAGTCACGTGCGCTACCAAGCTGCGCCACAGCCCGCCGCAGCCGTCCGGACGGGCCCGGCCACGAGGGGGAACTCTACTATGCCGGACCGCGGAGAGCGGAATCTGACCACGCCGTGGTCGCAGCTCGACGTCTGCTCACGACCGCTCAGCGTCGGACAGCGCCCCAGCCGAACAGGGCCGCCATGCCGAGGATGCTGCGCGGAGCGTAGGCGGTGCGCCACAGGCCCCCGTGCACCGCGCCGTACGCCTCGTCCTGCCAGGGCTCGGCGTGCCGGGGTCCGCCACCGGTGTGCAGGTCGTGGACGAGCAGGGCGGCCATCAAGACGTTCGCGGTGGCCGGCTCGAACACCTCCACCCCGAACCGGTGCGCTCCGGCGTACGCGGCGGCCAGCGCGCGGTTCTTCACCACCGAGCGGGTGCGGGTGGGCGGGGCCACGTTCAGCGAGACCAGCGCCCCGTCGTGGCGGGCCACCGTCGCCCGCCACCGCTGGACCCGCTTGGCCAGCGCGTAGTTGGGTCCCTGCTGCGGGATCAGGCTGTCGTTGATCCCAGGATCGGCACCGGCCGCGTACGCCCGGCGCAGCAGCCGACCACCGCTGAGGGTGCGCAGCGGTCGGCCCAGGAGCTTGGCGCGGCCGGACCGCTGGTCGTACGCCTGCGTGGAGGCGCGTACGGCCTCGCCCGGCACCGCGAACACGTCGGTCGGGGTGGCCAGGAAGGCGAGCGCGGTGTCGGGCCGCTCCGCCAGCAGCCGCGTGCTGAGCGCGTCCACCGCCGCAGTGACCCGGACGTTGGTGGCCCCGTCGGCGTAGACGTAGTTGCCGATCACCAGCTGGTCGGCGCCGGCCACCTCGCTCAACCAGGCGGCGATGGTCGGGGCGTCTGCGAGCAGGTCGGCTCCGACCACGGCCGGCTCCGTCCCCACGGTCCCGGCGCGGGTCGGGACGACCATCCGTCCGGCGCGTCGGTGTGCCTGCTCGAGGGCCCGGGTCCAGATCGCCGGCCGCGGCAGGTCGACCGCGGCCACCCGCGCACCCCACCGGAGCAGCGGCACCAGGGGTCCCATCTCGGCGCCGGCTCCCAGCACCGCCACCGTCCTGCCCTCGAGGCGGAGCCAGCTCGGGTGGTCGATCACCGCGCCGACGGCGTCGGCCACTGACGGTTCCACCACCCCGGCAGCGATCCAGCGGTCGAGCTGGCGTCGCAGGTCGTCGCCGGCCAGGCGGCGGCCGTGCAGCGGCAGCGAGAGCTCCGGCTCCGGCTCCCCCGTCCCGGTCACCTCGGCCGCGCCGGGCCGGGTGTCGCTCGCCGCCCAGTCGGCCAGCGGGAGCTCGACGCCGTCCCGCCGGCACCGCAGCCGGCTGCTGAGGCTGTGCAACCCGGCGCGGGCCATGGTCACCGCGTCGCCGCCGACGCCGGTCTCCACCAACCGACGCAGGTGCACCAGGTAGTCGCTGCGCCAGGACGTCTCCTGCTCGGCGGCCCGGGCACCCGCCGGGTCCACCGGACGCAGGGCATCGGCGACCACCGCCCGTCCCACTGCCGTGGTGCTCCGCCGACCTCGCTCGTCGCGGGGGAACACCACCCCGTGCTGGTCGTCGGTCTCCTGCTGCGTCGTCGGCGCCGGGTCGCTCACCCGCTCATCCTGCCCGAGCGCGTCGGTGACCGCCCACCGTCAGCGGCTCTTCTTGCCCCGCTTCTCGCGGGCCCGCACCTGCAGGTGGACAGGAGTTCCGGTGAAGTCGAACTCCTCGCGCAGCCGCCGCTCGACGAAGCGCAGGTAGCCGGCCTCGATCTGGCCGGAGGTGAACAGGATGAAGGTCGGCGGACCCGCCTGGGCCTGGGTCCCGAACAGGATGCGGGGCTGCTTGCCACCGCGCACCGGGTGCGGGTGGGCGGCCACGATCCGGCCCAGGAAGGCGTTCAGCTTGCCGGTGGAGATCCGCTTCTCCCAGTTGCCCAGGGCCTCGTCGATGGCCGGTTGCAGACGGTCGACGTGGCGACCGGTGCCGGCGGAGATGTTGACCCGCGACGACCAGGCGAACTGGACCAGGTCGCGTTCGATCTCCCGGTTCAGGTAGCGGCGTCGCTCCTCGTCGGTCAGGTCCCACTTGTTGAAGGCGATCAGCAGCGCTCGACCCGCCTCCTCCACCGAGGTGAGGATGCGCAGGTCCTGCTCGGTGACCGGCTCGCTGGCGTCGATGACCACGACGCAGACCTCGGCCCGCTCGATGGCGCCGTGGGTGCGCAGGCTGGCGTAGTACTCGTGGCCGCTCGCCTCCTTGACCCGACGCCGGATCCCGGCGGTGTCGATGAAGCGGTAGACGGTGCCGTTGACCTCGACCAGCTCGTCGACCGGGTCCACCGTGGTGCCGGCGGAGTTGTCGACCACCACCCGCTGCCGTCCGGCCAGGGTGTTCAGCAGACTCGACTTGCCGACGTTCGGCTTGCCGACGATGGCCACCCGGCGGGGACCGCCGACCTCGGCGTCGGTCTCCTTGGGGGCGGTGGGCAACGAGTCGAGGATGGCGTCCAGGAGGTCGCCGCTGCCCCGGCCGTGCAGGGCCGAGACAGCGTACGGCTCCCCCAGCCCCAGGCTCCACATCTTGGCGGCTTCGGCCTCGGTCCGCGGGTCGTCCACCTTGTTGGCGGCCAGCACGACCGGCTTCTGGCTGCGCCGGAGGACCCGGACCACGGCCTCGTCCTCGTCGAGCACGCCGACCCCGGCGTCCACCACGAACACCACGGCGTCGGCCAGCTCGATGGCGATCTCGGCCTGGCCGGCGATCTGAGCCGCCATCCCGGTCGCGTCGGAGGCCCAGCCGCCGGTGTCGACCACCACGAACTGGCGACCGTTCCACAGCGCGTCGTAGCTCACCCGGTCCCGCGTCACCCCGGGCACGTCCTGGACCACGGCCTCCCGGCGACCGAGGATCCGGTTCACCAGCGTCGACTTGCCCACGTTCGGGCGGCCGACCACGGCCACCACCGGCGGGACCTCGACCACCCCGCCGACCTGCTCGGCAGTCATCGGGACACCGCCGACTCGGAGGCGAGGGCGGACGAGGAAGCGAGCGCGGACTCGGGGCCGACCGGGGCCAGGCCGGCGATCCGGTCGATCACCTGGGACAGGGTCAGGTGGGTCGAGTCGACCACCACCACGCCCTCGGCGGCCTCGTGGAACTGGGCCACGGTGGAGTCGTCGCGGTCGCGCCGGATCACCTGGTCGGTGACGTCGGAGCTGGTCACCCGCTCCCCCAGCTCGGCCTGGCGACGGGCCACGCGCGCCGACGGGTCGGCGACCAGGAGCACGCGTACGGCGGCGTCCGGCGCCACGACGGTGGTGATGTCGCGGCCCTCGGCCACGATCCCCCGGTCGGCGGCACCGATGATCGCCTGCTGACGGGCGACCAGATCGGCGCGGACGGCGAGGTTGGTGGCGACGGAGCTGACCGCGGCAGACACCACAGGCTCCCGGATCGCCTCGGTCACGTCGGTGCCGTTGATGCTGATGCTGGGGCGGGTGGGGTCGAGCTCGATGGCGATGTCGGCCGCGGTGACCAGGGCGGCGACGGCGTCGGTGTCGCCGGCGGCCACGTCCGAGTGCAGCACCAGCCAGGTGGCCGCGCGGTACATCGCGCCGGTGTCCAGGAAGGCCAGTCCGAGCTTCTGCGCCACCCCCCGCGCGGTGCTGGACTTCCCCGATCCGCTCGGGCCGTCGATCGCGACCACCAGTGGGGTCGTCACCGCCTCGGGGCGTACGGGAGCAGGTGGTGAGGTGTGACGGTCGGGCATCCGGCCAGACTACCGGGCTCTGTCGTCCTCACTCGCTGCTCGCTGCGCGCCGGGTGGCTCTCACTTCCCTCCTCGGCTCGCAGACGAAGAGCGTGTCTGCACCCTCGACGGTCCAGTGAGAGCCGGGCGCTTCGCTCGCGGCCGCTCGCGAGGAGGGTCGTCCTCACTCGCTGCTCGCGAGGATTTCAGGGCTGGACGTCCCACCCCTTATCCGCCATGGTCTCCGCCAGCCGGGCGGGGGCGTCGGGCTCGACGGAAAGCGACAGGTAGCCGACCTGACGGTTCTGGTCGTGGTCGATGGCCACGTCCTCCACGTTCACCCCGGCCCGGTCGACGTCGGCGAACA
>JBMDXL010000292.1:0-1873 GCA_048594465.1 Microlunatus sp.
CGTGGCCGGGGTGGCCCGACCCTGCAGCAGCTCGTCGACCAGCGACTCGCGGTGGGACTCGGCGATCGACCGCTCGGCCAGCGCGTTGCGCAGCGAGCCGTCGGACTCCACCAGCCGGGCGAACCGGAACAGCTCGTCCTCGGTCTCGTCCAGCTGACCGGCCCGGTCGGCCCTCAGCAGCTCCGAGCGCACGGCCTGCCGCTCCAGTGCCGCGGTGAAGGTGCGGCCACCCGACCACCGGCGCTGCGCAGCGCGAGCCACGAACTCGATGCAGGTGACCGACACCTTGCCGGCCAGCACGCCGCGCACGAAGTCGCGACGCGCGTCCTCCGGCGTGCCCGGGTCGGTGATGACCCGACGCAGCGTGGCCGAGGAGTCGAGCGCGTCGACCACGGCGAACAGCTCCGTGCCCAGGTCGTCGTGCGGACCCCACTCGTCCAGGAGGTCGTCCAGGACGCCCAGGCGGTCCTCCAGCGCGTCGACCATCCGGTCCCCGCCGGGGTGGGGGCGTTGGTGCTGTCGGACTCCAGGTCGGCCAGGAAGCGGTCGACCGTACGACGGGCGCGCTCGTCGTCGGTGAGGGACTCCCCGACGATGCGACCGGCGAGGGTGGTGGCCAGGCCACCGATCTCGCTCCGGAGCTGGGTCCGCACCTGGGTGCGCTCAGCCTCCAGCTGCGCCTCCGCGGACGCCCGGATCCGGGCGGCCTCGGCCTGCGCCTGCTCGCGCAGCTCGGCGATGATCTGGGTGCCCTGGGTCTTGGCGTCCTCGCGGATCTTGGCCGCCTCGGTGCGGGCCTCGGCCAGCTGCGCCTGATACGTCTTCAGCGCCGCCTCGGCCTCCGCCTGCGCCTTCTCGGCCTTCTCCATGCCGCCCTGGATGGCGGCCGTCCGCTCGGCGTACGTGGCCTCGAACCGTGGCACCACGACCTTGGCGATGATCACGGTCAGGATCGCCACGAAGACGACCGACGCGATGACCTCCGCCAGCTCGGGAGCCAGGGGGTTCGTGGCGTACGGGATGAGAAGCGACGTCATGGTCGTCGGATCACAGACCGCCGAAGACGAAGGCCAGGGCGATGCCGATGATCGCCAGGGCCTCGGTCACGGCGAAGCCGATCCAGGCGGTGCCCATCATGGCGCCACGCGCCTCGGGCTGACGGGCGGTGCCCTGGATGACGGAGGCGAAGATCAGACCCACGCCGATGCCCGGGCCGATGGCGGCGAGGCCGTAGCCGACGATGCCGAGCGAACCGGTGAGCTCCAGTGGAGACATGTACAACATTCCTTTCGGTATTCCGCTGGGGGTTCAGCCGAATCTTGGGTGGACGAACGGGAGGACGAGCTGGTCAGTGTTCCTCGGCGAGCGAGGACGACAGGTAGACCGCGGTGAGCACGGTGAAGATGAAGGCCTGCAGGCACTGGACGAAGATCTCCAGACCGAAGATCGCCATGCTGAAGACCAGGGCGACGCCACCGGCCAGGTGGTTGACGATGCTGCCGCCGTGCAGCAGCAGGTACTCCCCGCCGACCACGAAGACGACCACCAGCAGGTGGCCGGCGAACATGTTGGCGAAGAGTCGCAGGGCCAGCGTGACGGGCCGGACCACGATGTTGGAGAAGAACTCCAGCGGGATGATCAGCGGCCACATGAACACCGGCACCCCGGAGGGGAGCGTGGAGACCTTGAGATAGCCACCGAGGCCGTGCTTGGCGATGCCGACGCTGTTGTAGACGATCCACACCATGGCGGCCAGACCGTAGGCCCAGCCGGAGTGCGCGAAGGTCGGCATCAGGGTCAGCGGGAAGACGCCCCACAGGTTGTTCAGCAGGACGAACGAGAACAGGGCGATCAGCCAGGGCAGGAACTTGCG
>JBMDXL010000293.1:0-1550 GCA_048594465.1 Microlunatus sp.
ACGTCGGCCGCAGGCCGGGTCCGGACACACAGCGCGGCGGTGATCAGCACGAGCCCGGTCCCGATCACGCCGTAGAAGCCTGCCTGGGCGCCGCCGGCGTCGATCACCTGACCGAGCGCGGCCGCGCCGAGACCCACCCCGCCGGCCATGCCCATCGACGTCCAGCCGAGGGCCTCGGTCAGCCGCTCCGGCGGCACGGCCGCCTGGGTGACGGCGACCGAGGCGATCAGGGTGGGCGCGATGAACAACCCGCTCAGGATCAGCAGACCCGCGGTGGGCAGGGGGTGCAGCACGAACGGCAACGGGATCAGCGACAGCGCCAGCAGCACCGCACCCACCCGGAACCGCTTCGCCGGTCCGGCGGTCCAGGTGATGGTGCCGGTGACCACGCCCGCGATCAGCGAACCCCCGGCCCAGGCCATCACGATCACGCCGGCGTACGGCAGGATGCCCGCCTCGTCGGCGAAGGCGATGATGACGACCTCCATGCCGCCGAACATCATCCCCAGGGCCGCGCAGGCGAAGACGATCGGCACCAGCAGGCCGGGGGAGAGCCGGGACGAGGTGCGCCGCTCGGTCCGGGCCGCGCGGGGCGGCTCGGTGTCCCGCTGGGAGGCGAGGGCCAGAGCGCCGAAGAGCCCCACCACGCCGCCGGCCCCCAGCCCCAGCGCGGGGTGCACCGAGGTGGCCAGGAAGGTGGCCAGGACCGGACCGACGATGAACACCGCCTCGTCCAGCACGGCCTCCCAGGCGAAGGCGGTGTTCAGCAGGGGCGTCTTCCGGAGCCGGTGGCTCCAGCGCGCCCGCACGGCCGCACCGGCCGAGGAGAATCCCAGACCCACACCGACGGCCGTCACCAGGGTGAGAGCGAAGGGGGCGTCGAGCAGCACCGTGCTGATCAGCGCGCCGATGCTGAGGTTGTAGATGATCGTCGCGGCGATCAGCACCCTGGCCTGACCGGACCGGTCGATCAGCCGGCCCCAGACGGGGGCGGCGACCGCCGTGGTCAGGGTGGCCACCGCAGTCACGATCCCGGCGCGGCCGTACGACCCGGACGTGATGGAGATGAGCAGCACGATGCCCAGTCCCGTCATGGCCATCGGCAGCCGGGCGGCGAACCCTGCGGCGGTGAACGCCCGCGCCTCCGGGGCGCTGAGCACCCGTCGATACGCCCCGAACCCCGCGGCCATGCCACTCTCCTGTCGTGTCCCAGTTGCCGCCATGCGGCAAGATCATCAGGTGCCCGAACCCACGTCGAACCCTGTGCCAGGGACCGTACCGACCGCCACCGACAGTGCTGGTCTGACCGTCGCGCCGGCGGATCTCGCTCCCTACGACGCGGTCCTGCTGCTGTCGTTCGGCGGCCCCGAGCGTCCTGAGGACGTGGTGCCGTTCCTGGAGAACGTCACACGGGGTCGCGGCATTCCCCGCGAGCGCCTCGCGGAGGTGGGCGAGCACTACTTCCTGTTCGGCGGCCGCAGCCCGATCAACGACCAGTGCCGTGACCTGCTCGCGGCGCTGCGCACCGAGCTCGACGGTCGCGGGATCGC
>JBMDXL010000294.1:0-2348 GCA_048594465.1 Microlunatus sp.
AAATGCGATCCACCGCGTCGTACGCCGGTCGGGACAGGTGCCGGTGGGTGGACGCAGAACCGCCCGGCCGCGTACGGCCGGGCGGTTCGAGCGATCAGGCGTCAGCCCCCGAGGACCAGGGGACGCTGCTCAGCGCTGGTCGCCCAGCAGGGCATCGAGGCGCGGGGTGTCGCTGGACGTCGCGTCGTCCGCGGCCGGATCGTCACCCGGGAACACCGACTCGGACTGAGCGGAGGACTCGCCCGCCGGGGTGTCGGCGCTGTCGGCGGTCGACGTCGTGGCCGAGGTGTCCGCGGAGTCGTCGTCCGATCGGTCGGTTGCCGCACTCACCGCCGCCGGCTCGGCCAGCGCCGGCACCTCGGAGGGCTGGGCGTGACCGGACTCGACGGCGGCGGTGTGGGCCCGCAGCTCGTTGGCGAGGTTGGCCCGGAAGGTCGCCTCGAAGTCACGCAGCTGGCCGACCGCCGCCTGCAGCCCGTCCCGCTCGGCGTGCAGCCCGTCCAGCAGCTCGGAACGGCGTCCGGAGATCTCGGCGTCGAGGTTGTCGGCACGGCTCTTGGCCTCGCTCTGGACGCGCGCGGCAGCCTCCTCGGCCTCACTCCGGATCCGCTCGGCCCGCGCCTGCGCGTCGCCGGTCAGCTCCTGCGCGGAGGCGGTGGCGGTGCTGCGGATCTCCTCGGCCTCGGCGGTGGCCTCGTTGACCAGGCGCTCGGCCTGCTCGGTGGAGAGAGTGACCAACCGGACGACCGCGGAGCTCGCCTCGGCGCCGGTGGTGACCACGATGGTCTCGGGCTCGGCCGGAGCCGCGCTCGACGGGGCCGCGGTAGCCGGCTCCGGTGCGGCGGTCCCCTTCAGCGCCTCGATCTGCTTCTTGAGGTTCTGGTTCTCCTCGGTCAGCTGCTCGAAGGCCACCTCGACCTCGTCGACGAACTCATCCACCTCGAGCACCTCGTAGCCCGACTTGCGAGCCATCCGGAACCGCTTGTTGCGCACGTCGTCCAGCGAGAGCGTCATCGTCCACCTCAGTTGTTTCTCGACATCACGATCGACCGACCCGAACCCCGAATCAGCCCGCCCTACCGTAGCGCCCGCACGCCACGCCCCGCCGCACGACCAACGGCTCAGATCAGACTGCGACCGAAGTCACGCGTCCGTGGGAGCGCGCTGACGACGGAGCCCTCTGAGACCCACGGGGCACTGACCGAGCAGAAGGATGCAGACGGCCGGCACGCATCGCTGGTCGCAGCGCAAGGCCGCGCGTCACCGAGTGCAGAGGGAGTCAGGTGAAGGACACGCCTTTCCGTCCTTCACCCATGACGACGAACGACGGTGACCAGGGCGCGGCCGAGCAGCGACGAGCGACAGCTCAGAAGAACACAGCCCGGTTGACCTGCATCAGGATGCTGACGCCGATGGCCAGGCCGATGAAGGCGAGATCGAGCATCATGTTGCCGATCCGGACGGGCCTCAGCACCTTGCGCAGGGCGCGCAGGGGCGGGTCGGTGACGGAGTAGATGACCTCGGCGGCCACCAGCATCGGCCCACGGGGCTGCCAGTCACGCACCAGGACCGGGATCCAGGACAGGATCATCCGGGCGAAGAGCACCAGGAGGAAGATCCACAGCACCCAGCCGATGACCGTTCCGATGATGAACATGCGTCCGTGAGTCCCTCAGTCCGTGTCGGTTGTCGTCACCGGCCGGGCGCTCAGCTCTGGTTGAAGAACCCGCCTGCAATGCGTTCCTTGTCCTCCGCCGTCACGTTCACGTTGGGCGGCGACAGCAGGAACACCTTGCTGGTGACACGTTCGATACTGCCACGCAGACCAAAGATGAGACCAGCGGCGAAGTCGACCAGACGTTTGGCGTCGACGTCCTCCATCTCGGACAGGTTCATGATCACGGGCACGCCGTCGCGGAAGTGCTCGCCGATGGTCCGGGCCTCGTTGTAGGTCCGCGGGTGCACGGTGATGATGCGCGACATGGGGTCCGTCCGGGGAGTCGGTGACACGACCGGGGCCGCTGCCGCCACCGTCGAGGCGACGACCGGGCGTTTGGTCTCGAGCGGGGTGACGCTGCCCCCGGCCGCGGGCCGGGTGTCGGTCTCGGGTCCGGCGTTCCAGCCGGTCGCCGTCGGCTTCGCGGCGGCCTGGTCGGCTCCGACCAGCTCGTCGCGGCTGATGCCTTCGGTCTGCTCACCGTCGGCCTCGTCGTACTGCCCGTACCGGTCGTCGGTCACCAGTCCGAGCCAGGCGGCTGCCCGCTTCAGTCTTTCGGCCATGGATGAGTTCCTTACCCTCCGTGCAGGTCCAGGTTCGCGCTCGACCTTACCGTCCGGACCCGGTCCGG
>JBMDXL010000295.1:0-5223 GCA_048594465.1 Microlunatus sp.
GGCCACCAGGGCCTTCTCCGACCACTCCGGCGCCGAGAGAAACGCCCAGGTCAGAGCGCGGGACAGCGCGTCATCGGGATGATCGGACATGACGCTCCCCCAGCTCGACCGGGGAGCCCGAACCCGTTCGCGGCCACCGGCCGTCGTGACGCGGTGAGAGTGGTGGCGCCGGGCGACCTGTCCTGCATGAGCGGGTGACCACCTGCGCGAAGCGCAGCGTGTCACCTGCGGACCTGCGGCAGGGTGGACGTGCTGTCACCGGAGGGTTCCTCGGGCGCCGGACCGCCGAAGCGGCTCGGGATCTCGCTGGCGCCACCACACCAGCGCCATTGTGCCCGGCAGCCCGATCGCGCAGCAGACTGCCTCGGATCCGACCCGGAACCCACCACCGAGCCACCACCGGTCAGCCCGGCCGCGCGGGGCGGCGCAGGACCAGGTCGCCGAGGAGCGGGGTCAGGCCGCGAGTCGGACCGGGAAGCGGTCCAGGTCGTACCCCTGCGAGACCGGGTTCCAACGCACCCGCGGCGGGGCGTCGGCGACCAGGTCGCGGGCGAACAGGCGGCTGAGGAAGACCTCGGTCTCCATCACCGCGAGAGGGCCACCCGGACACCGGTGGTGACCGTCGCCGAAGCTCATCACCGCGGCCGGCACCGCCGACGGGAGCGTTCGGCCGGGGCAGACCCCGGCGCCGGTGTCGCCGAGCACCGCCGGGTCGTCGTTGACCACCCGCAACCGCAGGTCGACCAGCGCGCCGGCCGGGATGGTCGTCGGACCGTCGGGTCCGTCCAGCACCACCTCGGCGGTCGTCCGCCGGCGCAGGTAGCCGACCACCGGCTCGATCCGCAGCAGCTCCTCCAGCAGCGAACGCCGGGCCGCCACGTCGCCGGAGCGGTAGGTGGTCAGCAGCGTCGGGTCCTCGATCAGGTGCCAGGCCGCGGCGCTGATCAGCTCCCGTGTGGTGGCCATCCCCGCCGACGCGTACGTGAGGCACTCGGTAAGGATCTCCAGATCGCTGAAGCCCTTGTCGATCAGCTGGCTGATGATGTCGGCCCGGGGTCGGCGGCGACGGCTCCGGATGGCCGGTTTCACGTCCAGCCAGTAGAAGCGCCCGGTCCGACCGCCGGCCAGCAGCTGACGCACCCGCGCCGCGGGACCGCGGCCCTGGCTGAGCGGGTCACCCGCGAAGAACGCCCCCAGGCGTCGGCTCATCCCCGTCACGGACGAGTTGGTCAGACCGATCACCGCCCCCGACACCTGGACCGCCATCCGGAGGGACAACCGGCTCAGGTCCGTGGGTCGGTCCGACCGCAGCCCGGACACCAGGTCGTCGGCCAGCTGCTCCATCATCGGTCGGTAGCCCTCGATCACGGCGGGGGCGAAGAACCGGGCGGCCGCCCGGCGTCGCTCCCGGTGCTGGTCGCCCTCCAGATAGAGGATCGGGCGCCGCAGCTCGCCCATCCGGTCCACCTGCTCGGCCCCGAAGCCCGCCTGCCGGGTGGCGTCGGTCTGGCGCAGCAGCTGCCGGGTCAGGGCGAACGACCGCACCACCCAGACCGGTCCGTCCGTCCGGTCGACCAGCTCCAGGGGCGGCCCGCCCTCGGGCTCCGCCGGACTGAGCCGGCGACCAGCGGGGCAGGTGGCAGACGTCATGCCGCCAGTCTGCACGCCGACCGGTCGCGGAGGTCCGCGCGGTGCTCCGGCCGGCAGTCCACACGGGGCTCCGGCGGGTGGTCACCGACTTGCCGGGGACGTCACCGCCCAGCACGATGAGCGGGTGCGTGGCGAGCGGGCTCATCCTCACGGTCGGCCACGGCATCGCGGGCCGGTCGGCGGTCCGCCCGAGCTGGCCCGGCGCCTCGGTCTCGGCGACGCGGTCCTGATCGGTCTGGGATCGATGATCGGGGCCGGCGTCTTCTCCGTCTTCGGCCCCGCCGCCGGCGCCGCCGGCAGCGGTCTGCTCGTCGGGCTGCTGATCGCCGCCGTCGTCGCCTTCGCCAACGCCGTCGCCTCCGCCCAGCTCGCCGCGGCCCACCCCACCTCCGGTGGCACCTACCTCTACGGTCGCGAGCGTCTCGGGCCCGGCTGGGGCTTCGCTGCGGGCTGGTCGTTCGTGATCGGGAAAACCGCCTCCTGCGCGGCCATGGCCCTGACCTTCGCCGCCTACGCCGTGCCCGGGACCGGGTGGGTGCAGCGCGGCGTCGCCGTCGCCGCGGTCGTCGCCCTGGCCACCCTCAACTACCGGGGCATCACGAGGACGGCGCTGCTGACCCGGGTCCTGGTCGCCGCGGTGCTGGTGGTGCTGACGGTGACCGTGGTCGCGCTGCTCACCTCGGGTCGGCCGGAGCTGTTGCGGATCGGCGGTGGCGCCGCACTGCTCGACGCGGGACCGTACGCCATCCTGCAGTCCGCCGGGTTGCTCTTCTTCGCCTTCGCCGGGTACGCCCGGATCGCCACCCTCGGGGAGGAGGTGCGCGAGCCCGCCCGCACCATCCCCCGGGCCATCCCGATCGCCCTGGTGATCACCGTCGCGCTGTACGCGGTCGTCGCGGTCACCCTGCTGACGACCGTCGGTCCGGACCTGTTGGCCACCACCCGCACACCGTTGACCACCGCCGCCGCCGTGGCCGGGATCGGCTCGCTCGATCCGTTGATCCGCCTCGGCGCCGCGCTGGCCAGTCTCGGTGCGCTGCTGGCGCTGATCGCCGGCATCGGGCGCACCGGCCTGGCCATGGCCCGCCGCCGCGACCTGCCCGGCTGGCTGGCCGCCGTCCACCCCCGGCACCAGGTCCCCCACCACGCCGAGGTGGCCGTCGCGGCGGTGGTCAGCCTGCTGGTGCTGACCACCGACCTGCGGGGCGCGATCGCGTTCTCCTCCTTCGGTGTCCTGCTCTACTACGCGATCGCCAACGCCGCGGCCTTCACCCAGCCGCCGGCGCAGCGACGGTGGCCGCGCGCCCTGAACGTGCTCGGCGGACTGGGGTGCGTCGTCCTGGCAGCCACCCTCCCGTTCTCGGCCGCTCTCACCGCTGCCGCCGTGCTGGCGGTCGGTCTGGTCGGTCGGAGCCTCGTCCTGCACCGCCGCGGCTGACCCACCCTCACCCGTCGCCGCCGAGCGGGCGATCGAGACGCTCCTGCAGGACACCGAGGGCACGGGCGGCCGCGTCCCGGACCGCGCGGTCGGGGTCGTCGAGCGCATGTCGGACTCCTGCGGCGTGCTCGGCCTCCCCCGTCACCCCGAGCACGCGGACGGCCGCGGCCCGCACCCGCGGGGTGTCGTCGTCGAGCAGCGGCAGGCACGCGTCGGCGGCCGCCGCCAGCTCCCAGCGGGCGGACACCTTCGCGCACATCTCCCGGACCCGCCACGCCGGGTCGCCCAGTCCCGCGACGACGTCGGCCGTGCACGCGTCCCTCCAGACGTGGAGCAGGGTGCGCGCTGCCCAGACCTGGAACCAGTAGTCGGTCTCCGCGGTCAGGTGGTCCGGCGCACCCCAGCTGTCGGCTGCCCGGCCACCGACCCAGCCGCTGTCCGGCCGGTCCGGGTCACCCCAGCGCGCCCGCCGGGCGAGCAGGTCACCGCACCAGGTCGTGAGCACCTCGACGCCGAGCGCCGCCGCCGCGGCGACCGCACGGTCGCGGGGCGACGCCACGAGCACGGCGGGGGGCGGCCTCAGGGTCATGACCAGACCGTAGACCCGGCCTCAGACAGGGTCCGGCGAACGGTCGCAGCGGGGCACTCCTCAGCGCGGGGCGGGTCAGCGCCACTGGTCGGGGAACAGCTCCTTGATCAGGGCGTAGGACCAGGTGGCGGTGGGCGTGGTGAAGTTGGTCGACTCGTTGCCCACCGCGGCCAACGTCACGTCGGTCTTCGGGTTCCGCATCACCACCGAGCTGAAGCCCAGGATCGCCCCGTTGTGGCCGACGAAGTCGTTGAGGACCTCGCAGCCCAGGCCGTACCCGAGGTTGACCGGGACTCCGGGGAAGCGCTTCGCCCGCAACCGCCGGGCCTGGGTCGCCGGCGCGAGGAGCGTCCCGGCGGCCAGCTCCCGACCCCAGGTGCCGAGGTCGTCCAGGGTGGAGATCATCGCCCCCGCGGCCCCGGGCACCGCGGGGTTGACCTCGGTGGCGTCCTTCGGCGGGTTCGCGGCGTTGTCGAAGGGCGCGTTCGGGTCCGTCACCTTCCCGCCGGGCACGTAGCCGACCGGGTGCGGATCCGGCATCGAGGCCTCGGTCGGGTAGCTGGTGCCGGGCAGCGGGAGCCGGGAGATCACCTGTTGCGTGATCGCCTCGGCCGTGGTCGAGCCGGTGACCTCGGCCGCGATCATGCCCAGCAGGGCGTAGTTGGAGTCGCAGTACTGCAGCTGGGCTCCGGGCGCGAAGGCCGGCCGGTTGGCCTTGATGATCTTCAGCGTGTCCGCGTCGGTCCAGGGCAGGTCCGGATCGGCGTCGAAGGCGTCGAGGAACTCCTGGTCGGAGGTGAAGTCGAAGACGCCCGACGTCATGCTCAGCAGCTGCTCGATCGTGATCTTGGAGCCGTTGGTGATCCCCGGCACGTAGGTCTGCAGCGCGTCGTCCAGCGCGAGCTCCCCGGCGTCGACCAGGCGCAGCACGGCGGTCGCGGTGTAGGACTTGGTGATGCTCGCGATCCGGACATGGTCGTCGGGTCGGTAGGGGGTCTCGGCCGCCAGGTCGGCGAACCCGGCCGCGCGGCTCCAGGAGGTGTCGCCGACCCACACCTTGGCCGCCATGCCCACCAGGCCGAGGGCGGCGGTCTGCTGGTCGAAGAGCGTGTCGAGCGCCCGCGTGGTGGTCTCGTCGAGGACGAACGCGCCGGCCGCGCGGCTGGCCGACGACGATGACGCCGGCGACGATGACGCCGGCGGCGGGTCCGCGCCGGGGTCCGCCGGTGCGCAACCGGCGACCAGGGCACCGAGACCGGCCAGACCACCGAGTCGCAGGGCGGTACGTCGGTCGACCGACCGCCGGACGGCAGGGGGCATCGGCATGAGCTCTCCCGAGGTGCGCGCAGATGATTCCGTGGCCGCAGTATCCCGGCCCCGGCAGCCGGCTGTCCACGGTGACGTGCGACCGAGCCGACGCCGTCTCACCCCACGCTCTCGCTGCCCGCCGACGGAGCGCGTACCGCACGATGCGGTGGTGATCACTCCCGCCTCCGCCCGGCCGCCGTACGGGCTGACGTCGATGCGCCCCCGCGACCCGCACGAG
>JBMDXL010000296.1:0-2275 GCA_048594465.1 Microlunatus sp.
GGCTCGGCGATGCCCACCAGGGCGAGCAGCTCGACGGCACGGCGGCGCGCCGGACCGCGCCCGATCCGGCGATGAGCGCGGAGCGCCTCGGCGAGCTGCCAGCCGACGGTCTTGACCGGGTTGAGCGCGGTCTGCGGCTCCTGGAACACCATCGCCGCCAACCGTCCCCGCACCCCGACCCACGCGTCGCGCCCCGGTCGCCCCGCCAGCAGGTCGGGCTCGGTGTGCGCGGGCCGCTGCCGCGGGTCCGAGGTCAGCTGGACCGAACCCTGCACGGAAGCCGAACCCGGCAGCAGACCGAGCACGGCCTGGGCGGTGACGGTCTTGCCGGAGCCGGACTCCCCCACCAGGGCGAGGATCTCGCCCCGGTCGACCGAGAACGACACCGAGTCCACCGCCGTGGTGGCCCCGAACCGCACGCCCAGCTCGCTGACCCGGAGCACGGCGTCGGGTCGTACGGGTCGGGGCCCGGGCACCTCGCTGGTCAGGGAAGGTTCGGTCCTGACGGGAAGGTCGGTCGTGGCGGGCAGCTCGAGCCGCGTACGGTCCAGGTCCAGCTCAGTCATAGATCCTCACTCCTTCGGCCCACACCCGGGCCCGTTCGGTCGGTGCCTCCGCCGACAGGGGTCCCGGTACGTAGCGGACGCTGTGCAGCACACCACTGAACGGGTGGCTACGGGCTCGGGCGTGGACGTCCCAGTCCACCGGTCCGCCGCGGTCGGCTCCGATGCTGATCCCGGTGAACGGCGCCATCCCGACCAGCTGGGGCAGATCGGTCAGGGTGGACGCGGCCCGTCCGTCGGTGAGCAGCACGTCCCACCGGAAACCCGGTCGGGCCTGCAGCTGCACGAGCAGCTCGGACTCCCCCAGCGCCAGACCGATCGGTGGGGTGCGGTGCATCACCCCGTACGCGTTCAGACCGAACCAGGCCACCGGCTCACCCCGGTCGTCGGTGTCGACGGCCAGGAGGTAGCCGCCGCCCTGGTCACCGTGGGCGACCAGCACCCCCGCGTCGCCCGCGGCCAGCCGGAAGGACGCGGTGATCGCCACGTCCCGGTGCTGGACCAGCTGGGCGGACCGCCAGCGCTCCAGCGTGCCGGTGAAGGGCCGTAGCGTGATCGGTTCGGCGAACCGGACGTCGCCCGGGCGCCGCCGACCCGACGCCGGTCCGCGGTCGTCGAGGGGGAACACCCGGTTGGCCCAGGCCGCCGCCTCCCAGGCCGCGGCCAGCTCGGTCACCACCTCCGGTCGCTCCGATCTCAGGTCGGTGGTCTCGGTGGGGTCCGCGGCCAGGTCGTAGTGCTGCCACTCCGCGTCGTCGATGGCGGCACCGGGCCGGTGCTGGGTGACGATCTTCCAGTCCCCCCGCTGGAAGGCCCGCTGACCGGCGGTCTCGGTGTACTGGTCGCCGTGCACCGAGACCGCTCCGGCGTCGCGCAGCAGGGGCGCCGCGCTGACCCCGTCCGGGGTCGGCGCCGACCGGCCGTGGCGCTTTGTCGGCGCTGCGATGCCCAGCAGGTCGAGCAGGGTCGGGAACAGGTCGGTGACGTGCACGTACTGCCGCCGGAGACCGTCGTCACCCTGGCCGCGCAGGACGCCGTCCGGCCAGTGCACGATCAGCGGGGCCCGGATGCCCCCGGCGAACGTGCTGGCCTTGTAGAGCCGGAACGGGGTGTTGGAGGCCTGGCCCCAGCCGCGCGGGTAGTGCACGGTGGTCCGCGGTCCGCCGACCAGGTCGAGCTCGCGGTCGACGTCGCGGTCCCAGTCGGCGGGCAGCCCGTCCAGGTGGGCGAACTGGCTGAAGTAGCTGCGGGTGCCTTCGGCCCCGCCCTCGGCCGTGGCCCCGTTGTCGGAGGTGAACACGATGATGGTGTTGTCGAGCTCGCCCGTGGCCTCCAGGTGCGCGAGCAGCCGGCCGGTGCTGGTGTCGACGGCCTGGACGGCGCCGGCGTAGACCTCCATGTAGCGGGCGAACCGACGCTGTTGATCATTGCTCAGGCTGTCCCACGGCGGCACGTCCAGACCGGGTTCGTGATTGGCCGGTGGCAGCACCGTGTCCTCGCCGAACAGCCCCAGCGCGATCTGGCGGCGGAACCGCTCCGAGCGGATGTGGTCCCAGCCGCGGTCGTAGACACCGGCGTAGTCGGCCAGGTCGGACTCCTTGGCCTGGACCGGTCCGTGCACGGCCGCATGCGCCAGGTACAGCAGGAACGGCTTGACCGGGTCCGACGCGCGCAGCGTGGTGATCATCTCCAGCGCCCGGTCCGTCAGGTCG
>JBMDXL010000297.1:0-1663 GCA_048594465.1 Microlunatus sp.
AGGAAATTCGCTGTCTGGATGTGGCGGCGATCTTCGCCCCAACACTCCCTAAGGCTGATCCGCGACAGGCCGCGGCCCATAATGCGGCGCAGGCTTGCCGCGCTCCAGGGCGCCCAGATCCGGAGCCCTCCCGGTGAACCCAGAGGGCTTACATCACGGCGCCCGGACAACGCGCCGAGCATCGGGCAACGGAGACGCCCATTCGTTGCCGGTGCGCCGTGCTCGGTGGGTCCGTGGCGCCAAGACGGATCCAGCGAGCCAGCGCTGACGCGCGGCCAGGAACTTTCTCGAACTTTTCTCGGGTCGTCTGTCACAAACAGGCCGATTTTCGGGCCTCAGGGGGATGAGAGCACTTCCCATCCTCCTTGCGCTCTGGCTTTGGAGGTCGCGGCGGTGCGAGTTGCGGACCGAGAGGCAGGTAGGCGCCATGGGGTGGGGCGGTTTGTGTGGCGGCGCGATGACCGCTGTGTTCGACGATGCGGCAGCGGGTGACCAACGCGCTGCACGGCAGGCGCTGAGTGTGTGCGCGCTGTGCCCGATTCGGGAGCAGTGCCGGGAGCAGGTTCTGCTGTCTCCGCCGTGGCCGATGGACAAGGGTCCCCGCGGTGTGGTCGCGGGATCGGTACTTCGTCAACCACGTCGCCGGATAGCCGCCCTGGATGGGGTGGCTGCGTGATGACCGCCATCGCCGAGCTGGCCTCCGCGGTCCGGGGGAGTAGCACAGGTCGGAAGCGTGTCATGACCCGTGATCTCCGCGCCGGGATGACGATCGCCCTCCCGTTCCGAGAGTTCCATCTCCCTTGGCTCGTGCTTGCCCACCCCGTCCCGGTCTCACCGAAGACAGCGATGGTAATGATCCAGCGGATCCGCCCTGGCAACACCCCGGGTGTGCCAGTGAGTGTCGCGTTCTTCCAGAAGGCCGTTGTCGATCGGCTTCCTCGCCACTATGGGCTATGCGCGACATGCGGAGGGCTGAGTCCGTGCATCGACGAGTGGGTCGAGTCCGCTCTCAGCGACCGGGAAAGTGGGAGTGCTGCGCAGGCAGCTGCGGCACCTGACCCGACGTCGCCTGGAGATGTGGCGAAATGACCGCCCACGCAGTGACGTTCTGCTACGAGCCCGTCATACCTGCTGTCCGATCGGTCCTCCTCAGCGACCAGCGCGCGAGCACCAGCATCCCTACTTGGCGCAGTTGGCTCTCACAGGCAGCCGAGCTGACGAGGGACCCCGCAAAGGCGGGACTGCAGGTGCTGGAGGCGGTCGACGGCTCCCGCCGGGAGGCCCTGCTCCGAGTTGGTGATGTCGCCGTGGAGACCCCGACTAGCCGACACGGCCGGGATGCCCGCCCGGCGGGCCTTCTTCCTACGTCGGTTGACGCCGTCGCTGCCGCGACCTGGTCGTTTCGAAACCAACGACGCAGCGGGGCAGTGCGATGACGACCGAAGTGCTCGGGCGCAGAGAAGACCAAGGCGTGCCATTCACTGACGGCTGGGGGCGTCACACCTCGGCTGTCTCTGGTGATGAGTGCGGACTCTCCGGAGACGGACGAGTTCGACAGCTGCTTCGCTACCCTCAGCGCGAAGAGTCTTCGTCGGAAGAGACTGCTGCTGGGTGCCGGGTCGATTGCCGCTGCCCCCGGGCAGAGCATCGTCACGGCACCTAT
>JBMDXL010000298.1:0-7414 GCA_048594465.1 Microlunatus sp.
TCGTTCCTGTGGCCGCTGCTGATCGGGCAGGACCGGATGTACCGCACGGTGCAGGTCTCGCTCAGCCAGTTCCTGACCTCGCAGCGGGTCGACATCCCGCAGCTGTTCATCGGCGCGGCCGTGGCGATCCTGCCGGTGCTCCTCGTCTTCATCTTCCTGCAGCGCTACCTTGTCCAAGGTGTCGAGTCGTCCGGCATCGACTGAGCCGCGGATCTGCCGACGCAGGCGGAGCCACGCCCGAGGGAGTCGCCATGACCACCACCCAGACTGACCGGTCGACGCAGCCGAGCTTCTTCGGCCACCCGCTGGGACTGGCCAACCTGGCCGGGGTCGAGATGTGGGAGCGGTTCAGCTTCTACGGGATGCAGGCGATCCTGGTCTACTACCTCTACTACGCCCTGACCGAGGGCGGCCTGGGACTGCCGCAGACCACCGCGACCTCGATCGTCGGCGCCTACGGCGGACTCGTCTACCTGAGCGCCATCCTCGGCGCCTGGGTCGCGGACCGGCTGTTCGGGGCCGAGCGGACGCTCACCGGGGCGGCTGTGCTGATCATGTTCGGGCACGTCTCCCTGGCCGTCTTCCCCGGTCTGCTCGGGGTGGGCATCGGCCTGGTCTGCGTCGCCCTCGGTTCGGGGACGCTCAAGGCGACCACCAGCTCGGTGCTGGGCGACATGTACGCCCCGGACGACGAACGGCGTGACGGTGGCTTCTCCATCTACTACATGGGCGTCAACCTCGGCGCCCTGTTCGGTCCGCTGCTCACCGGTCTGGTCTGGGGCTGGCGAGGCTTCCACTGGGGGTTCGGTCTGGCCGCCATCGGGATGGCCATCGGGCTGACCCAGTACCTGCTGCTCCGCCGCCGCACCCTCGGCGACGCCGGGCACGAGGTCAGCAACCCCCTCGACCGGGCCGGCCGGGTCCGCTACGGCCTGGTCGCCCTCGGGGTGGTCGCGCTGGTGGTGGTGCTGGCGGTGGCCGGCGTGATCACCGCGGCCCGGCTGTCCACCATCGTCGTGGGTGTGACGTTCGCGGCGGCCGTCGCGCTGTTCGCCCTGATGCTGAGCAGCCGCCGGATCGACACCGCCGAGCGCCACCGGGTGCAGTCGTTCATCCCGATGTTCGTGGCCTCGGCCATCTTCTGGTCGCTGTTCCAGCAGCAGTTCACCGTGGTGGCGCTCTACGCCGAGCAGCGGCTGAACCTGAGCATCGGCGGCTGGTCGATGCCGCCCAGCTGGGTGGTCTCGATCAACCCGATCTTCATCATCGTCTTCGCCGGTGTGTTCGCCACCCTGTGGACCCGGCTCGGATCGCGCCAGCCCGCCACACCGGTCAAGTTCGCGCTGGGCACCATCGTGATGGGCATCGCCTTCCTGCTCTTCCTGCCCTACGCGAACGCCGGCCCCAACAGCACCCCGCTGCTGTGGATCGTGCTGATCCTGTTCTTCTTCACCATCGCCGAGCTCTGCCTGTCCCCGGTCGGGCAGTCGCTGTCCACCAAGCTCGCACCCCAGGCGTTCCACACGCAGATGATCGCGCTGTTCTTCCTGTCCATCGCGGTGGGAACGGCCGGAGCCGGGTCCCTGGCCGAGTTCTACGACCCGACCAACGAGGTCCCCTACTTCGCCTTCCTGGGCGGCGCCTCGATCCTGGTCGGTGTCGTGCTGTTCCTGTGTCGCCGTCCGATCTCCCGGCTGATGGAAGGAGTCCGCTGATGACCGACGCCGAGGCGTACGCCGAGCGCCTGTTCGCCGCCAACCTGGGCACCTACGAGCTGCTCAGCACCTACGTCGGTCTCACCCTGGGCTGGTTCGCCGCGCTCGCCGATGCCGGTCCGGCGACCAGCACCGACCTGGCCACCCGCACCGCGACCCAGGAGCGCTACTGCCGGGAGTTCTGCGAGTTCCAGGCCAGTCTGGGGGTGCTGACCGTCGACGACACAGCCGATCCGCAGCGGCGGGTCTTCACCCTCCCCCCGGGTCCGGCCGAGGTGCTGCTCGACGTCGACAGCCTGAACTACCTGGGCCCGCTGACCCGGATGGCGGTGTCCGCCGGCCGCCGGATCGATGACCTGCTGGCCGCGTACCGGGACGGCGGCGGGGTGTCCTGGGACGACTTCGGCGACGACGCCCGGGAGTCGCAGGCCGCGTTGAACCGGCCCTGGTTCACCCACCGGCTCGGCCCCGCGCTGGCCGGAGTGCCGGACCTGCACGCGGCCCTGAGCCGACCCGGCGCCCAGATCCTGGACCTGGGCTGCGGCGGTGGGTGGTCGAGCCTGGCGCTGGCCCGGGCCTACCCCGACGCAGGAGTGGTCGGGATCGACGTCGACGGCCCCTCGCTCGCCGCCGGCCGCGCCGCGGCCGCCGCCGCCGGTCTGAGCGACCGGGTGGAGTTCGTGCTCACCGACGGTCAGGACGTGCCCGGGGCCCCGTACGACGCCGCGTTCGCCTTCGAGTGCCTGCACGACATGCCCCGCCCCGTGGAGGTGCTCGCCGCGGTCCGGGCCGCCGTCCGACCGGGCGGACCGGTGGTGATCATGGACGAGGCGGTGGACGACGAGTTCTCCGCCCCGGGGTCGGAGGTCGACCGCTGCATGTACGGCTTCAGCCTGTTCATCTGCCTGCCGGACGGGCTGTCGTCCTCACCCTCGGCCGGCACCGGCACGGTGATGCGGCGACCGGTGCTGGCCGGCTACGCCACCCGGGCCGGTTTCACCGACGTCACCGTGCTGCCCATCGAGGACTTCGGCTTCTTCCGGTTCTACCGGCTGAGCTGACGACCGCCTCCCCGGCGACCGCCGGGGCCGGTCCTACTTCTTGTCCGCCTTGGTGGGCTCGGTGGTGGAGAGGGCGGCCACGAAGGCCTCCTGCGGGACCTCGACCCGACCGACCATCTTCATCCGCTTCTTGCCCTCCTTCTGCTTCTCCAGCAGCTTGCGCTTGCGGGTGATGTCACCGCCGTAGCACTTGGCCAACACGTCCTTGCGGATGGCGCGGATGGTCTCCCGGGCGATCACCCGGGCGCCGATGGCCGCCTGGATCGGCACCTCGAACTGCTGGCGCGGGATCAGCTCCTTGAGCTTGCCGGCCATCAGCAGCCCGTACGCGTACGCCTTGTCCTTGTGCACCACGGCGGAGAAGGCGTCGACCGGTTCCCCCTGCAGCAGGATGTCCACCTTGACCAGGTCGGCCACCTGCTCGCCGTCGGGCTCGTAGTCCAGGCTGGCGTAGCCCTTGGTGCGGGACTTGAGGGCGTCGAAGAAGTCGAAGACGATCTCGGCCAGCGGCAGGGTGTAGCGGATCTCCACCCGGTCGGCGGACAGGTACTCCATCCCGTGCTGGACGCCGCGCCGGGTCTGGCAGAGCTCGAGGATGGTGCCGATGAACTCGGTCGGCGTCAGGATCGTGGCCTTGACCACCGGCTCGTGGACCTCGGCGATCTTGCCGTCGGTCGGGTACTCCGAGGGGTTGGTGACCGCCAGCTCGGCGCCGTTCTCCATCACCACCCGGTAGACCACGCTCGGCGCGGTGGAGATGAGGTCCAGGTTGAACTCGCGCTCCAGCCGCTCACGGACGATCTCCATGTGCAGCAGACCGAGGAAGCCGATCCGGAAGCCGAAGCCCAACGCGCCGGAGGTCTCCGGCTCGTAGACCAGTGCCGCGTCGTTGAGCTGGAGCTTGTCCAGGGCCTCACGCAGCTCGGGGTAGTCGGCGGCGTCCATCGGGTAGAGCCCGGCGTAGACCATCGGGTTGGGGTGGCGGTAGCCACCGAGGTCCTCGCTCGCCGGTCGGACCACGGAGGTCACGGTGTCGCCGACCCGGGACTGGCGCACGTCCTTCACCCCGGTGATGAGGTAGCCGACCTCGCCGACTCCCAGGGAGGCCGCCTTGACCGGCTCGGGCGAGATGACCCCGACCTCGAGGGCCTCGTGCGCCGACCTGGTCGACATCATCAGCACCCGCTCGCGGTGCGACAGCTCGCCGTCGACCACCCGGACGTAGGTGACCACACCGCGGTAGGTGTCGTACACGGAGTCGAAGATCAGGGCTCGGGCCGGGGCGTCGGGGTCGCCGACCGGCGCGGGCACCTGGGCGACGATGGCGTCCAGCAGCTCGGGCACGCCCTCGCCCGTCTTGGCCGAGACCTTCAGCACGTCGCTCGGGTCGCAGCCGATGATGCCGGCCAGCTCCGCGGCGTACTTCTCGGGCTGCGCGCTCGGCAGGTCGATCTTGTTGAGCACCGGGATGATGTGCAGGTCGGCGTCGATGGCCAGGTAGAGGTTGGCCAGCGTCTGGGCCTCGATCCCCTGGGCCGCGTCGACCAGCAGCACCGCCCCCTCGCAGGCCGCCAGGGACCGGGAGACCTCGTAGGTGAAGTCCACGTGCCCGGGGGTGTCGATCATGTTCAGCACGTACGTGGTCGCATCGTCCTCGCCGGCCGCCCACGGCATCCGTACGGCCTGGGACTTGATGGTGATCCCGCGTTCGCGCTCGATGTCCAGCCGGTCCAGGTACTGCGCCCGCATGGACCGTGCGTCCACCACCCCGGTCAGCTGCAGCATCCGGTCGGCCAGGGTGGACTTGCCGTGATCGATGTGGGCGATGATGCAGAAGTTGCGGATGATCGCCGGGTCGATCCGTCCGGGCTGGGGTGCGGCGATGGCACCGGGGCCGGGCGTGGGCGAGGTCACGAGCAGGTTCTCCAGAGGCAGGGGTCGGGTGGGCCCGTACGGGCCGAGAGCCCATCATTCCACCTCGACGCCCTCTATCCCGAGTTGTCAGCACCGGTGGTGGTCGGAGCCACCACCGGCGCTGACAACTCAGGGCAGTCGGTCACTGCCCCGAGTCGGTCACTGGGCGGGGAGGACGTGGTCCTTCAGCTTGTCGGTGCTCAGGCACAGCGAGCAGACGACGTCGTCGTGGGTGGCGCAGGCCACCATGTCGGGCCGCTCGAAGTCCTGCCGGCAGACGTGGCAGGTGAGCACCGCGTCGGACGGGTTGCCGTGCTCGTCGTACATCGGCAGGTCGATGCCGTCGTCGGTCCGCCGCAGGTAGTAGCGGCCCTTGGTCGCGAACGCGAGGATCGGCGGCAGGACCAGGGCCAGACCGATGGCCACCAGCGGCGAGTACGGCTGGATGGCCGGCCCGAACAGGCCGAAGAACACCGCGATCGAGACACCCGCGGAGAGCAGCATCGAACCGAAGCCGACCGGGTTGACCGCGTAGAGCATGCCCCGGCGGAACTCGGGCTGGATCGGCGACAGCTTGAAGAGCAGCTTGTTGAAGGTGATGTCGGAAGCCACCACCACGATCCAGGCCATGCCGCAGTTGGCGTAGAAGCCGAGGATCGTGTTGAGGAAGTCGAACATGTTCGCTTCCATCAGGATCAACGCGATCAGCAGGTTGAAGGCCAGGAACACGATCCGGCCCGGGTAGCGCTTGGTCACCCGGGTGAAGGAGTTGGTCCAGGCCAGCGAGCCGGAGTAGGCGTTGGTGACGTTGATCTTGACCTGGCTGATGACCACCAGGATGACGGCCAGGGCCAGGGCCACACCGACCGGCATGATGTCGCGGTAGATCTCCAGGAACTGGTGCACCGGCTGGTTGGCGATGGCGGCACCGTCGGCCACGTTCGCGATGATGTAGACGGCCAGGAAGAGTCCGATGACCTGCTTGATCGCCCCGAAGATCACCCAGCCCGGGCCGGCCATGATCATCGCGGTCCACCAGCGACGGTTGTTCTCCGGCGTCCGGGGCGGCATGAAGCGGAGGTAGTCGATCTGCTCGGCGATCTGGGCGATCAGCGACAGGCAGACGCCGGCGGCCAGCATGACGGAGCCCAGGTTGGTCGTGCCGTTGCCGTCCTCGCCCTGGTAGGTGAAGAAGGTGTCGACCGTCTCCGGGTGGCTGACCAGCAGGTAGACGAACGGGATGACCATCAGGACCAGCCACAGGGGCGTGGTCCAGAGCTGGAGCTTCGAGAGCACCTTCATGCCGTAGATGACGAGCGGGAAGATGACGATCGTCGAGGCGGCGTAGCCGAGCCACAGCGGCACCCCGAGTCCCAGATAGAGACCCTGGGCCATGATCGAGCCCTCGAGGGCGAAGAAGATGAAGGTGAACGTCGCGAAGATGACGTTGGTGACCACCGAGCCGTAGTAGCCGAAGCCGCTGCCCCGGGTGATCAGGTCGAGGTCCAGGTTGTAGCGGGCCGCGTAGTAGGCCAGCGGGAAGGACGTCAGGAAGACGACCACGGCGAAGATGGCGATGCCCCACAGTGCGTTGGTCGTCCCGTACGCGATCCCGATGTTGGCCCCGATGGCGAAGTCGGCCAGGTAGGCGATGCCGCCGAGGGCGGAGATGGCGACCACGCCCGGCGTCCAGCGACGGTAGTGCCGGGGCGCGAAGCGGAGGGTGTAGTCCTCCAGCGTCTCCTTGGTGGCGTCCTTGCCGACCAGCACGTGGTGCTCGTGGCTGGCGTCGGGTTGCTCGGTGATGACGCTCTTGATGAGCGCACCGTCAGCGGTGGCGTCGGTCATGGCAGACTCCTTCTGGTCACGCGCGCACGCCACGGGTCGGACGCAGAGCTGGCGCAGCAGTCGCCGCCATCCTCGACAAGCCGGGTCTCCACCCGGTGTCGGATTTGTTCCAGTCGCGTTTCAGTGTTCTCTCACGCTTTTCTCAGTGAGGGAGCTGGAGATTTGGGGCGCCGGGGGCCGACTGCTAATGTTGGCGGTCGCGCCCGCTCGCGGGCGCACCCGACCTGCTCACACGAGAGATCTTCAGAGGCTTACCCCGTGGCGAATATCAAGTCCCAGATGAAGCGGATCAAGACCAACGAGAAGGCGCGCCAGCGCAACAAGGCGGTCAAGTCCGCCCTGCGCACGCACACTCGTCGGTTCCGCGAGGCCGCTGCGGCCGGCGAGGCGGAGAAGGCTCAGGAGTACGCCAAGGCCGCCAACCGCGCGCTGGACAAGGCCGCCTCGAAGGGCGTCATCCACAAGAACCAGGCGGCGAACCGCAAGTCGGCCATCGCCGCTCAGGCTGCCAAGCTGGGCTGACCCGCCCTCCGCAGCCTCGACTTCCCGCGGCGTGACCCGCCGCTCGAGTCCGTATCGCGTCCCGATCACCCGCGTGGTGCTCGGGACGCTGTGCGTTACGGGTAGTCGGGCGCCCTACTACTGACGGCACGGGCTTCGACCGGAACGCGCCGCGGAGCCACAAACGGTCGGCCGGCCAGCGTGGGGGCCGACCGGAAGACGCCGGCGAGCCACAAACGGTCAACCGGCCACGCTCGAGGCCGACCGGATGGCGCCGGCGAGCCACAAACGGTCGGCCGACCGGCGTGGGGCCGCCCGGAACGCGCCGCGGAGCCACAAACGGTCATCCGGCCGGCGCGAGCGATGGACCAGCAG
>JBMDXL010000299.1:0-6041 GCA_048594465.1 Microlunatus sp.
CGGATCGTCACCCCCGTCTCCTCCCGGACCTCGCGGGCCGCCGCCGCCACCACGGACTCGCCCGCCTCGACCTTGCCCTTGGGCAGGGTCCAGTCCCGGTAGCGCTCGCGGTGGATGACCAGGACCTCGGGGTCCTTGCCCGGACGGACCCGGCGGACCACGGCGCCGCCGGCCAGGACCGTCTTCTTGTCCTTGCGGGTCACGTCGTCATCCCGGCTCGTCGGCGCATGTCGCCGTTCGGAGGCATCTGCTCACGTCGCCGCTCGCCCTCATCTGCTCACTTCGCCGCTCGACGGCGGCTCTTGACGCTGATCAGGTGTTCCTGCATGTCGACCAGCGGCTCGCCCTCGGCATCGGTGGTGCGCTGGGTCCAGGTGCCGTCGGAGTTGAGCCACCAGGCCGCGGTGCGCTCGTCGAAGGCCAGGTCGAACAGCCCTTCGATCTCGGCCACGTGCGTGGGGTTGGTGATGGAGGCCAGCACCTCGACCCGCCGGTCCAGGTTGCGGTGCATCAGGTCGGCCGAGCCGATCCCGACCGAGGGGTGGCCGTCGTTGGCGAACCAGAACAGCCGGCTGTGCTCCAGGAACCGGCCCAGGATGCTGCGAACGCGGATGTTCTCACTCAATCCGGGCACCCCGGGCCGGATCGTGCAGATGCCGCGCACCCACAGGTCCACCGAGACCCCGGCGCGGGAGGCGCGGTAGAGCGCGTCGCTGATCGTCTCGTCGACCAGGGAGTTGACCTTGATCCGGATCCCGGCCGGTCGACCGTCCTCGTGGTTGGCGATCTCGTTGTTGATCCGGTCCAGCAGCCCGGTGCGGATCCCGTGCGGGGCCACCAGCAGCCGCCGGTACTGGGTCTCCTGGCTCATCCCGGACATGTGGTTGAACAGCCGGCCGATGTCGTCGGTGATGATCGGGTTCGCGGTCAGCAGACCCATGTCCTCGTACAGCCGGGCGGTCTTCGGGTTGTAGTTGCCGGTCCCGATGTGGGCGTAGCGGCGCAGCCCGTCGGGTTCGTCGCGGACCACCATCGAGAGCTTGCAGTGGGTCTTCAGACCGAGCAGCCCGTAGACCACGTGGCAGCCGTGCTGCTCCAGCCGCCGGGCCCAGGCGATGTTGGCCTGCTCGTCGAAGCGGGCCTTGATCTCCACCAGGGCGAGCACCTGCTTGCCCGCCTCGGCCGCCTCGATCAGGGCGTCGATGATCGGGGAGTCGCCCGACGTGCGGTAGAGCGTCTGCTTGATGGCCAGCACCTGGGGGTCGTCGGCGGCCTGCTCGATGAACCGGGTGACGCTGGTGGCGAACGAGTCGTACGGGTGGTGCAGCAGCACGTCGCGCTGCTTCAGCGCGGCGAACATGTCCGCGGGCTGCGCCGTCTCCACCTCGGCCAGGTGCGGGTGGGTGGCGGGCAGGAAGGCCGGGTACTTCAGCTCGGCCCGGTCCAGGTCGGTGAGGGAGAACAGCCCGCGCAGGTCCAGCGGGCCGGGCAGCGCGAACACCTCCTTCTCGCTGATGTCGAGCTCGGTGACCAGCAGCTCGAGCATCTTCGGGTCGATGTCGTCCTCGACCTCCAGCCGCACCGGGGGCCGACCGACCTTGCGTCGCAGCAGCTCCCGCTCCAGGGCGACCAGCAGGTTCTCGGCGTCGTCTTCCTCGACCTCGACGTCCTCGTTGCGGGTGACCCGGAAGACGTGGTGCTGCACCACCTGCATGCCGGTGAACAGCTGGTCCAGGTGGCGGGCGATCACGTCCTCCAGGGCCACGAACCGGCCCTCGTCCAGCTTGACGAAGCGCGGCAGCACGCTGGGCACCTTGACCCGGGCGAACTGGCGGACCCCGGTGACCGGGTTCTTGACCAGCACGGCCAGGTTGATCGACAGACCCGAGATGTACGGGAACGGGTGCGACGGGTCCACCGCCAGGGGCGTGAGGACGGGGAAGATGCGCTCGGCGAACAGCTCGCGCATCCGCTCCTTCTCGGTGGTGGCGAGCTCGTGCCAGCGCAGGATCTCGATCCCCTCCGCGGCCAGGGCGGGGCGGATGTCCTCCTCGAACAGCCGGGAGTGCTCGTCGACCAGCTCGCGGGTCCGGGTCAGGATCGCCTGGTGCACCTCGCGCGGCATCAGCCCGCTGACCGACCGCACGGCCACCCCCGCCGCGATCCGGCGCTTGAGACCGGCCACCCGGACCATGAAGAACTCGTCCAGGTTGTTGGCGAAGATGGCCAGGAACTTGGCCCGCTCCAGCAACGGCACCCGCTGGGCGTCCTTGGCCAGCTCGAGCACCCGGTTGTTGAAGGCCAGCCAGGACAGCTCGCGGTCGTAGAAGCGGTCCTCGGGCAGACCGTCACCCTCGACCTCGCCGGCGTCCCCGGCCGCCCCGTTCTCGAGGAGGTCGTTCGCCAGATCGGGTGCGTTCATGGTCGTACTCCTGTGGGTCGCCGGATCAGGTGCATCGTAGTCAGCCGGACCTCTCCGGAGCGGGGGCGGCGTACATGACGTCGGCGCTGACGAGGGTGAAACCGTAGCGGTGGTAGAGCGCCAGGGCGCGCTCGTTGTCGGCCTCGACGTAGAGGTCGACCTCGCGGGCGCCGACCGCGCGGAGGTACCGCAGACCGGCGCCGAGCAGGGGGGTGCCGAGACCGCGGACCCCGGCGGTCGGGTCGACCCCGATCACGTACACCTCGCCGGCGGTGGCGCCGACCTCGTGCTTGGTCCAGTGGAACCCGACGATCGGTTCCTCCACCGGGTCGGCCGAGGCTCCGGCGGTGGTGGTCCGGACCGCCACGAAGAACCCGGCCGGGTCGAACCAGGGCTCGGTCATCCGCTGCTCCAGGTCGCTGCGGGTCAGCGAGCCCTGCTCCGGGTGGTGAGCGAAGGCCCGGGCGTTCACCGCCAGCCAGCCGTCCTCGTCCTGCCCCGCACGGAAGGTGCGCAGGCTGATCCCCGCCGGTGGGTCCACGGGGGGCAGGTCGCCGCTCAGCGAGCGGCCGAGCACCTGCAGGGTGCGTACGGGTCGCAGACCGACCGCGGCGGCCAGCGCCCGCGCCGCTGCGGTGTCGCCGCTGGCCCAGACCCGCAGCCGGCCCGGGGTCTCGGTCGCGAGACGCCGCCAGAGGTCGACGCCCACCCCGTGTCGCCGGTGGTCGGGGTCGACGACCACGGCCGCCACCGGACCACCCTCCTCGGCGATCGCCTGGGCGTAGCCGACCAGCTGCCCGTCCTCGGAGTCGTACGCCAGCACGTGCCGCTCCGGGCTCCCGGTGAGATCGGGGCCGCGGTCGACCGACCGGCGGAGGGCCAGCAGCCCTGCCTCGTTCACCGCCGCGTGCCCGTCCCGGTCGGCGGCGCGGTCGACCAGCGCGAGCACCTGCCGGTGCTGGGCGGGGGAGGGGGCGGCGGTGACGGTGAGGGTGGCCGGGCGGGGGACAGCCATCCGGACAATCTAGTGGTGAGGTGCCGGTGTCCGGCCGACTGCCCGGCGGACTGCCCGGCGGGGGCGGTGCCGGTCTCGCGGCGCCGCTGGGTCGCCGGCCCGCCGCACTTTATGCTCGCAGCCATGCGAGACGAGCAGTACGCCGCCCAGGACCTCCCCTCGTACGGGGCGCACGAGCAACCGGCGCTGGTGTCTCGCACCCACGGTCAGCTGCGCAAGACCCTGCTCGGGACCGTCGTGGCCGCTCTCGGTGTCGGGTCCTCTGTCGTGGGACTGGTCGGCTACCCCGACATCGACGGGGTCTTCCAGGGCCGGGGCTGGGCGCAGGCCATGGTGGCGGTCGCCGCGGCCATGCTGGTGCTCTGCCTGTGGCAGCACCTGTCGTGGATGCGCGCGTCGGCGGTCTGGCACGGCCGTCGGGACAGCGATCTGGCCGCGGTGGTCGCGGTCTCCTGGATCCTGCAGCTGGTCTCGTACGCCGTCGCCGTGCTGGCTCTGGTGATCTGCGTGATCGGGCTGTTCGAGGTCGGTCGCTACGCCACCACGGCGATCTTCCTGGTGCTCTCGCTGCTGCTGGTGCTCGCGGCCCAGGTCCTGGCCGGTGTGCAGTACGTCCGCGCGGAGGGACCGCCCGGAGCGACTCCGGCCCACCTGGCCGTGCGGGACTAGGTGAAGCACCGCAGGTCGTGAGACCCGAGCCTTGCCGGATCGCGCGACGACGACGTAGCCGGGTTCGAGCGCGATCCGCGTGCGAGCGGAGCGAGCACAGTCAGACTCTGCTGTCCTCGGCCTGGGCGACGAAGCGGTAGCCGACGTTGCGCACGGTGCCGATGACCGACTCGTACTCGGGGCCGAGCTTGGCCCGGAGGCGCCGGACGTGCACGTCGACGGTCCGGGTGCCGCCGAAGTAGTCGTAGCCCCAGACGTCGCTGAGGAGCTGCTGGCGGCTGAACACCCGACCGGGGTGCTGGGCCAGGTACTTCAGGAGCTCGAACTCGGTGTAGGTCAGGTCGAGCTGGGTGCCGTTGAGCTTCGCGGAGTAGCCGGCCTCGTCGATGGTGATGTTGCCGGTCTGGATGAGCGGCTCGCCGGTGCTGTTGGCCGACGGGGAGGTGGCCAGGCGGATCCGGACGTCGACCTCGGCGGGACCGGCGGTGTTCAGCAGGATGTCGTCGAAGCCCCAGTCCGCCGACAGGGCCGCGAGACCGCCCTCGCTGACCACGACCAGCAGCGGCGACTCCTTGCCGGTGGTCTCGATCAGGCGACAGAGCGACCGGGCGCCGACCAGGTCGCGACGCGCGTCGAGCAGGATGACGTCGGCCTGCGGGGCGTCCAGCAGGGCGGTCGCCTCGGCCTGGGCGACCTTCACCTGGTGCGGCAGCAGCTCCAGGGCGGGCAGGATCTCCGACGAGGCGTGCATATCGTTGGTCAACAGCAGCAAGGTGGCCATCGAGGTCTCCTCCGGCTCCGTTTGGTAAAGGCAGGATGACAACACAGCAACCACGTGACGGCCGAGGAACGCGTTCGCCGCATGGGGCCTCGTCGCAGCATGAGAATACGCCAAGCACGTCGGTCGACCTGGTGTTCTGGGCGGGTGCCAAGGCGGTGGCCGGCACGGCCTCCGAGCGCTGGCCGGCCGGGTCCGTGGGCGAGGCGCTGCGTGCCGCCGCCGCCAGTCGGGCTCCGGACCCCCGATTCGACCGCCTGCTTGCGGTCTGCACCGTGCTGGTGGACGGCGTGGTGCTGCACACCGACCACTGGGACACCCCGCTCACCGGCTCCGTCCGGGCCGAGATCCTGCCCCCGTACGCGGGTGGGGCGCTCTGAGACAGCCGTGTGAACGGTCGACGTCGGACGGGTGAACACGGCTTCAAAACCGGTTGTGGGTGGCGTGATTCACACCGGTCGATCTCAGTCCGCGGATCACTGTCGAGAAGAATCCGGCGCAGCGCTCGAGCGGAGCCCCTGCGTCCACATGATGGACGACCGTCTCACAAGATGGGAGGACCCTTGGCGGGCGCCGGAGCCGCCCCTAGCCTGGTCCCATGATCGCGACGACAGCGTGGGCGCTTCCGCTCACCCGCCGTCTGGCCGTGGACCACGGCCGGATGCGCTCGTCGTTGTGTCGTTCCATGTGACTGCCGCTTCCTGAGCGGCCGTCCCTTCCTGCGCACCCGGCGTCCCGCCGGGTCGGCGCGCCCGAAGATCGCACGATCACCATCACCCACACCACAGGAGCCAGGACATGAGCAGGCCAGAGGTACTCGTCGACGCCGACTGGGTCGCGGAGCACGCCAGCGACCCGAACGTGGTGCTCGTCGAGGTCGACGAGGACACCACCGCCTACGACGGTGGCCACATCGCCGGCGCGGTGAAGATCGACTGGAAGACCGACCTGCAGGACCCGGTCCGGCGCGACTTCGTCAACAAGGAGCAGTTCGAGGCCCTGCTGTCTGAGCGCGGCATCAGCAACGACGACACGGTCGTGCTGTACGGCGGCAACAACAACTGGTTCGCCGCGTACGCGTACTGGTACTTCAAGCTCTACGGCCACAGCGACGCCCGGCTGCTCGACGGCGGCCGCAAGAAGTGGGAGCTCGACGC
>JBMDXL010000003.1:0-1532 GCA_048594465.1 Microlunatus sp.
AGCAGCCCGCGGTCCCCGTACGGAAGCAGCCGTCGGGCCATCAGGCGGCACCGGCGAACGGGGCCAGGTCCAGGCCGGCGTCGAGCAGCGCCGTCTGCACCGCCCGACCCATCACGACGGCGTCGGGGGAGTCGCCGTGCAGGCACAGCGAGTCGGCCACCCCGCGGCGGGCGGCGTCGACGGCCCGCTCGGCGGCCAGAGCGACGTCGGTGATCAAGGCGTCGGGTCGGCGTCGGTCGACCAGCCGGCCGTCGGCTGTGTAGTTCCGGTCGATGAAGTACTCGGTCACGGTCCGCAGCCCGCGTCGCTCGGCCAGGTCCAGCACCACAGCTCCGGGCAGACCGAGCAGCGGCAGCCGGTCGTCGAGCGAGGCGACCGCCTCGACCACCGCGCGGGCCTGGTCCTCGTGGTCGACCACGGCGTTGTAGAGGGCTCCGTGGGGCTTGACGTAGGCGACCCGGCCGCCGACCGAGCGGGCCAGGGCGTCCAGGGCCCCGATCTGGTAGACCACGGCCGCAGCGAGATCGTCCGGCGCGATGTCGAGGAAGCGGCGGCCAAAACCGACCAGGTCGGGATAACCCACCTGGGCCCCGATGACCACACCGCGCTCGACCGCCGACCGGCAGGTGCGCAGCAGCCCGGCGGGATCCCCGGCGTGGAAGCCGCAGGCCACGTTCGCGCTGGTGATCAGGGTGAGCACCGCGTCGTCGTCGCCGAGACGCCAGTGCCCGTACGACTCCCCGAGGTCGGCGTTCAGGTCCACGGCCATCTGCTCAGTGTGGCAGCGGCCGGAGAAAAGGTGTGGGGCCTCGGGGGAGTATGAGTCTCCCGAGGCCCCACGGTGTGGCTCGGGTCCTGACGACTCGGGCCGATCGGTCGGGACGCGTGGTTCCGTCATGCGTCAGGCAGTCGCCGTCGGGTTTCCCCTTCGGTGCGAACCGCATCCTGGCGTCCGATCCCGCTGCTCCGAAGAGCGGCGTAGGAGATGTCTACTCCTGTCCGTCGGCGTGGCGCAAGGGTCTGCGGGAACCTCTGTCGCGGCCCCCGATCGGGCGGGGCCGTGCGCGCTAGCCTGGCGTCTGTGGAACCGGAGCCGGACAGCAAGGACTGGACCTGGACCCTCGACCGGCGCTGTGAGCAGTGCGGGCTCGCGGCGGGCGAGGTGTCCTTCGCCGACGTGCCGCAGCGTGCCTTCGTGGCCGCCGAGGAGTGGGTGGTCATCCTGCGCGAGAACCCCGCCGTGGCCGCCCGCCCCGAGCCGGGCGTCTGGTCCCCGCTGGAGTACGGGGCGCACGTCCGGGACGTCTACCGCCTGTTCGACGCGCGCCTGGCGCTGATGCTCGAGCAGGACGAGCCGACCTTCGCCAACTGGGACCAGGACGAGACGGCGCGGACGGAGCGCTACGGCGCGCAGGACCCGGAGGTGGTGGCCGAAGAGCTGGAGGCCGCCGCGTTGGCGTTCGTGGCTCGGCTGCGTAGACTCCGCCCCGACCAGCTGGACCGCACCGGCACCCGGTCGAACGGGTCGACGT
>JBMDXL010000030.1:0-2370 GCA_048594465.1 Microlunatus sp.
GCCTGCTCAGATCCACCGAGGAGAGGTTGAAGCCACACCATGGCTGTCGACATCAAGACCGACCTGACCCACGTCCGCAACATCGGGATCATGGCCCACATCGACGCGGGCAAGACGACCACCACCGAGCGCATTCTCTTCTACACCGGTATCAACTACAAGATCGGTGAAGTCCACGAGGGTGCGGCCACGATGGACTGGATGGAGCAGGAGCAGGAGCGCGGCATCACCATCACGTCCGCCGCGACGACCTGCCACTGGAAAGACCACCAGATCAACATCATCGACACCCCGGGTCACGTCGACTTCACCGTCGAGGTGGAGCGCTCGCTGCGCGTCCTCGACGGCGCGGTCGCGGTCTTCGACGGCGTCGCCGGCGTCGAGCCGCAGTCCCAGACGGTGTGGCGTCAGGCCGACCGCTACAAGGTGCCGCGGATCTGCTTCGTCAACAAGCTGGACCGCACCGGGGCGAGCTTCGACTTCTGCGTCTCCACCATCAAGAACCGGCTGAACGCCGTGCCGGCGGTGCTGCAGCTGCCGATCGGTTCCGAGGGCGGCTTCCTGGGCGTCGTGGACCTGGTCCACATGCGTGCGCTGACCTGGCGCGGCGAGACCACGATCGGCGAGGACTACGCCATCGAGGAGATCCCCGCCGACATGCTCGAGCAGGCCCAGGCGGCCCACCACGAGCTGGTCGAGCTGGTCGCGGACTACGACGACGACCTGATGGAGACCTACCTCACCGACGAGGACTCGGTCCAGCCCGAGCATCTGGTCGCCGCCATCCGGCAGGCCGTGCTGTCGAGCAAGATCACCGCCGTCCTCTGTGGCAGCGCCTTCAAGAACAAGGGCGTGCAGCCCCTGCTGGACGCGGTCATCGCGTACCTCCCGTCGCCGGTCGACGTGCCCGCCATCGACGGCTTCAAGCCGGGCGACGAGTCGGTCAAGGTCGAGCGCCACCCGGACTCCAGCGACCCGTTCTCGGCGCTGGCCTTCAAGATCGCCGCGGACCCGCACCTCGGTCGGCTGACCTACATCCGTCTCTACTCCGGCAAGCTCGAGGCCGGCTCCACGGTGCTCAACAGCACCAAGGGCCGCAAGGAGCGGATCGGCAAGATCTACCAGATGCACGCCAACAAGCGTGAGGAGATCGCCAGCGTCGGCGCCGGCCAGATCGTCGCGGTGATGGGTCTGAAGGACACCACCACCGGCGAGACCCTGTCCGACCAGGCCAACCCGGTCGTGCTGGAGTCGATGGACTTCCCGGCCCCGGTCATCGAGCAGGCCATCGAGCCGAAGACGAAGTCGGACCAGGAGAAGCTGGGTGTCGCCATCCAGCGCCTCGCCGAGGAGGACCCCACCTTCCGGGTCCACACCGACGAGGAGACCGGTCAGACGATCATCGCCGGCATGGGCGAGCTGCACCTGGAGGTGCTGATCGACCGGATGAAGCGGGAGTTCCGGGTCGAGGCCAACATCGGCAAGCCGCAGGTGGCGTACCGCGAGACGCTGCGGAAGCCGGTGGAGAAGGTCGAGTACACCCACAAGAAGCAGTCGGGTGGCTCGGGTCAGTACGCCCGGGTGATCATCAAGCTGGAGCCGCAGGAAGCCGGCACGGGCTACGAGTTCGTGAACGCCGTCACCGGTGGCCGGATCCCCAAGGAGTACATCCCCGCGGTGGACGAGGGCATCCAGGACGCCATGCAGTTCGGTGTGCTCGCCGGTTACCCGGTCGAGGACATCAAGGTGACCCTTCTCGACGGCGCCTACCACGACGTCGACTCCTCCGAGCTCGCCTTCCGGATCGCCGGCTCGATGGTCTTCAAGGAGGCCGCACGTCGCGCCGACCCCGCTCTGCTGGAGCCGGTGATGGCGGTCGAGGTGACCACCCCGGAGGACTACATGGGCACCGTCATCGGCGACCTGAACGGTCGTCGGGGACAGATCCAGGCCATGAACGACCTGCACGGCAACAAGGTGATCGACGCCCGGGTGCCGCTGTCGGAGATGTTCGGCTACGTCGGCGACCTGCGGTCCAAGACCTCGGGTCAGGCGAACTACTCGATGGAGTTCGACTCCTACGCCGAGACGCCGAAGAGCATCTCCGAAGAGATCATCCAGAAGGCCCGCGGCGAGTGATCGCGGGTCCGCAAGGACCACCGATGAACCGTTTGACCTAGAACGGTTCGTCGGAAACACTTAGGCCGGACCAAATCCGGCCGACACCGTACACAACCCAAGAAGCGCCCCGCAGAACAGCGTGGCGAACAAGCTAGAAGGAGCCTCAGTGGCCAAGGCCAAGTTCCAGCGGACTAAGCCGCACGTCAACATCGGCACCATCGGGCACATCGACCACGGCAAGACCACGCT
>JBMDXL010000300.1:0-5311 GCA_048594465.1 Microlunatus sp.
TGCTGAAAAGATCGTCCGAGGACTGCCGCTGCTCAGACCGTGGGGAACGGACGCTGCTGAAAAGGTCGTCCGGGGACGCACGCTGCTCACTCCGTCCGGGGACGGAAGCTCTGGCTGGCGTGGTTCGCGCAGGGGCTACCCTCACGCGCATGAGCTCTCGGCGCACCGGTCAGCACCCCTTCGAGATCACCGCGGGCGCGGCCGTCAAGCTCGGCTTCTTCGCTGCCCTCGGCGCGACCCTGTTCAGCCTGGCGCTCACCGTGGTGGCGGGCGCGATCGGTCTGCTGCTGGCCTTCCTCTTCGGCACCAGCCTCGTCGGCCTGCTGAACCTGTGACCACCTCCACGACAAGGGCGGCGTGACCAGGATCTCCTATCCTTCGAGGCTCGGCAGATTGGCGGGCGGCGCGAGCTCCCGGTAGCGTCGGGGGCGCCGACATCGTCGTCCGGATCCCTGAGCCCCATCGTGACGAGGACGACCGTGCTGCATCTCAGCCCTGCCGGCGACAGCCCTGACATCGAGCGACAGTTCGAGCGGGTGGTCGACGCGCTCACGCTCCGGTTCACCGGGACGCACGAGCGGAGCACGGTCGCCAGAGTCGTCCAGGAAGCCCGGACGGACCTGGAGCGGCGAGCGCGGGTGACCACCTACCTGCCGGTGCTGGCGAGCAGGCGTGCCGTCGACCAGCTGACCCGGGTCTGAGGTCGGGTCGCGCGCCTCACGTCCGTGCTGCCGGCGTACGCCGGCCGGGGGGTCAGCGGTCGGGGGTATCAGGCGCCACGCGGCGGACTCCTGATCCTCGGGTCCGTTCACCCGGGGTCGGTGAGACGTTGCGCAGCCGGCCGAGCGAGGCGGGGCGGACTCGCGCAACGCAGGATCCGACCCTGGTCGGAGGCGGTTCGTCGAGGGGCTGAACCGCATCCCGCCGACGACGGGGTCAGGGATCCGGAGGTCTGGGTGGTCGAGCGAGTCGGGGGACTCGACAGCACACCGCGGCGCACGTGACGGGACCGGTCGCCCTCCCGGGGTGATCGGTCCCGGCGCGCCTACAGAGCGAGTCGTGCGCGGACGACGTCGGCGAGCCGCTGAGCGACCTCGTCGGCCTGCTCGAGAGTCTCCGCCTCGACCATCACCCGCACCAGGGACTCGGTGCCGGACGGTCTGAGCAGCACCCGTCCGGTGCGCCCGAGCCGGGTCGACGCGGTGGTCACGGCCTCGGCCAGCACCGGGTCGGAGTCGGCGCGCGACTTGTCGACGCCGGGGACGTTGACCAGCACCTGGGGCAACCGGACCATCACCGCGGCGAGATCGGCCAGCGACCGACCGGTCGAGGCCATCCGGCTCATCAGGTGCAGCCCGGTCAGGACGCCGTCACCGGTGGTCGCCCACTTCAGCAGCACGACGTGACCCGACTGCTCGCCGCCGAGGGAGTAGCCACGGGCGTGCATGGCCTCCAGCACGTAGCGGTCCCCGACCTTGGTCTGCTCCACGGTGATGCCCTCGGCCTCCATGGCCCGCAGGAACCCGAGGTTGCTCATCACGGTCGCCACCACGGTGTCCTCGGCCAGCTCACCGGACTCCTTGAGCGCACCGGCCAGGACGGCCAGCACCTGGTCACCGTCGACCGTGCGGCCCGTCGCGTCCACGGCGAGGCAGCGATCGGCGTCCCCGTCGAGCGCGATGCCGAGATCCGCCCCGTGCTCCAGCACCGCGGCGCGGAGGGTGTCCATGTGGGTGGACCCGGCGTTCAGGTTGATGTTGGTGCCGTCGGGTTCCGCGTGGATCCGGATGACGGTCGCGCCCTGGGACTCGAAGGCCGCCGGCCCGGTCTGGTAGGCGGCGCCGTTCGCGCAGTCGACCACGACGGTGATGCCCTCGAGGCTGACCGGGTGCTCCAGGCTGCCGACCAGGTGGGCGATGTAGGACTCGGTCAGACCCAGGTCCTCGCGGACCCGTCCCACGTCCGCGCCGGTCGGGCGGGACCACCGCTCGCCGAGTCGACCCTCGATCGCATCTTCGAGGGCGTCGTCGAGCTTGGTCCCGCCGCGGGCGAAGAACTTGATGCCGTTGTCCGGCATCGGGTTGTGGCTGGCCGACAGCATCACGCCGAAGTCGGCTCCGGTGGAGGCGGTCAGGAAGGCGACCCCCGGGGTGGGCAGCACACCGAGCCGCACCACGTCCACGCCGGCGCTGGCCAGTCCCGCCACGACCGCCGCCTCGAGGAACTCCCCCGAGGCCCGCGGGTCGCGGCCCACGACCGCGAACGGACGATGGCCGCTGAACTCGCCGGCCTCGGACAGCACCCGGGCCGCAGCCAGGGAGAGGTCGAGCGCGAGCTCCGGCGTCAACGCCTCGTTCGCGACCCCCCGGACACCGTCGGTGCCGAACAGTCGACCCATGGCCGGGGTCCGCCTGCGATCAGCGCTTGCTGTACTGAGGAGCCTTGCGGGCCTTCTTCAGACCAGCCTTCTTGCGCTCCTTGATCCGCGCGTCGCGGGTCAGCATGCCGGCCTTCTTCAGCGCCGGGCGGCTGGCCTCGGCGTCGACGGCGTTCAGCGCCCGGGCGATGCCCAGTCGGAGCGCGCCGGCCTGGCCGGTCACCCCGCCGCCGTGGATCCGCGCGATGACGTCGTACGAGCCGGGGACCGCAGCGGTCGCGAAGGGCTCGGAGACGATCTGCTGGTGCACCTTGTTGGGGAAGTAGTCCTCCAGCGTGCGACCGTTGATGGTCCACTGACCGCTGCCGGGAGCGATCCGCACCCGGGCAACGGCTTCCTTGCGACGGCCGGTGGCGCCGGCGGGGGCGACCACAGCCGGACGGCCGGTGGCGCCGGGGCCCACCTGGGCGTTGGCCTCGGACCGGTAGGCAATCTCGCGGTCGCCCTCGGTGAACGGGACGACCTCGTCCTCGGCGATCTCGGTAACGGTGTCAGACACTGATGCGATTCCTTGCTGTGGTCACTGACTCGATCGGCGATCGAGGGTCACGGGGTCCAGGAGCCCGATCACGACGATCGGGCCACGGGTCGATCGGCTACTGGGCGATCTGGGTGATGGCGTACGGCTTGGGCTGCTGAGCGCTGTGCGGGTGCTCGGGTCCGGAGTACACCTTCAGCTTCTTGATGAGCTTCCGGCTCAGCTTGTTCTTCGGCAGCATGCCCCACACCGCGAGCTCGACCGCCTTGCGCGGGTCGTGGTCCAGCAGCTCGCCGTAGCTGATCGACTTCAGTCCACCCGGGCGACCGGAGTGGCGGTAGGCCAGCTTGTCGTTGCGCTTGTTGCCGGTCAGAGCGATCTTCGAGGCGTTCACGATGACGACGAAGTCGCCGCCGTCCATGTGCGGCGCGTAGGTCGGCTTGTGCTTGCCACGCAGCAGCGTCGCCGCGGTGACCGCCAGTCGACCGAGGACGATGTCGTCGGCGTCGATGACGATCCAGTCACGAGTGAGGTCACCCGGCTTGGGGCTGTACGTAGACACGGTCGTTGACCAGCTTCCATGAGATGTGCGAAATCTGATGCGCGCCCGAACCCGTACGGCAGCTGCCGCGGGCATGCGTAGGCACAACAGCGACCAAGATTACTCGCCGCCCTCGGCTGGGTCAAAACGCCGGGAACCCGGTCCGGACGGCCCCCTCGTCGACCCGTCCCGGACGACGCGCCCGGGGCCGGCGTGTGTGCGGGGTCACCCGCTCCCGACTGGCAGCGGCAACTTGGGCCCGCGTAGGTTACCGCTATGACGGATACGCTCAGCATCCGCGATAACCGGACCGGCCGCGACTACGAGCTCGCGATCACCGACGGGACCATTCGCGCCGCCGATCTGAAGCAGATCACCGCCGGCGAGGAAGATCCCGGCATCGCCACCTACGACCCCGGCTTCGTGAACACGGCATCGTGTCGCAGCGCCATCACCTACATCGACGGCGACAAGGGGATCCTCGAGTACCGGGGCTACCCGATCGACCAGCTGGCCGAGCACTCCAGCTTCCTCGAGGTGGCCTACCTCCTGCTGCACGGCGAGCTGCCAACCCAGCCCGAGCTGGACCAGTGGACCCACGACGTCACGTACCACACGTTCCTGCACGAGAACTGCAAGCAGTTCATCGAGGGCTTCCGCTACGACGCCCACCCGATGGGCATGCTGATGGCCTCGGTCAGCGCGCTGTCCACCTTCTACCCCGACGCCGGCACCATCGCCGACCCGGACGTCCGGCAGGCGCAGATCACCCGGCTGATCGCCAAGATGCCGACGCTCGGCGCGTTCGTCTACCGCCACCAGCAGGGCAAACCGTACGTCTACCCCGACAACCGGCTCTCCTACTCGGCCAACTTCTTGGCCATGCTGTTCAAGATGAGCGAGCCCACCTACCAGGCCGATCCCCGGCTGGTGAAGGCGCTCGAGGTGCTGTTCATCCTGCACGCCGACCACGAGCAGAACTGCTCGACCAACGCGGTCCGTTCCGTCGGGTCCTCGCAGGTCGACCCCTACTCCGCGGTCGCCGCCGGTGTCGGCGCCCTCTACGGCCCCCTGCACGGCGGCGCCAACGAGGCCGTGCTGCGGATGCTGCGGCGGATCGGGAGCGTGGACAACATCCCCGGCTTCATCGAGGGGGTGAAGGAGGGCAAGGAGAAGCTGATGGGCTTCGGCCACCGGGTCTACAAGAACTTCGACCCGCGCGCCACCATCATCAAGAAGGCCTGCGACGACGTGTTCGAGGTCACCGGGGTCAACCCGCTGCTGGCGATCGCCAAGGAGCTGGAGAAGATCGCCCTCGAGGACGAGTACTTCATCAAGCGCAAGCTCTACCCCAACGTCGACTTCTACTCCGGTCTGATCTACGAGGCGCTGGAGTTCCCGCCGGAGATGTTCACCGTGCTGTTCGCCATCGGCCGGACGCCGGGCTGGCTGGCCCAGTGGTCGGAGCTGGTGCAGGACAAGGACCAGAAGATCGCCCGCCCCAAGCAGATCTACACCGGGGCGCGCAACCGCGACTTCGTGCCGATGCACCGTCGCTGAGCCTTCCGCCCTCTCTGCACAGTCGTACGCCGGAGCCGCTCGTCCCCTCGGGGGCGGGCGGCTCCGTCGCGTTCCGTGGCCGACGCAGTCGACACGCTCGCGCTCGGGCGGCCGGCCCCGCGGCCCGCGGCCCGCACGAGCTTGAAGATTCCGTCATTCGACGGCGAACGGTGCATCCCGAGCGTGACGGGCTCGAACATCCCGTCGTTCGACGGCGAACGCCGCGCCCGTACGACACGGGCTAGAACATTCCGTCACCCGACGGCAACCCGAGCACCCTGTCCGGCACACGCCC
>JBMDXL010000301.1:0-7282 GCA_048594465.1 Microlunatus sp.
GGTAGTCGACCAGGGCATCCAGGTCGATCGGCCCGCCGTCCAGGTCAGTGCCGTCGGCGAAGACGCTGAAGCCGTCACCGCCACCGGCCAGGAAGTTGTTGATCGAGACCCGGTAGGTGCCGGTCGGCGTGATCGGCACACCGTCGAGCCGCAGGTTGGAGGCCCGGTCACCGACCGCGTTGCCCGGGGTGCTGGTGTAGCTGAACCCCTTCGAGATCTGCAGGATCCGGGGTCCGGTCGGCTGCCACTGCTGCTCCAGCACCGCGTCGAGCTGCGCCCCGGTCAGGGTGACGGTCTGCATGATGTTGCCGAACGGCTGGACGCTGAACGCCTCGCCGTAGGTCACCACGCCGTCGCCCTCGCCGACCGGACTCGAGGCGTAGGTCAGGTCGGTGCGGATGCCTCCGGGGTTGGTGATGGCGATCTGGGCCCCGGCCGACTGGGTGGCGGCCAGCTGGGCGTCGGCGATCACGTCGCCGAGGGTGCTCTCCCCCGACGGTGCGCCGGCGCGCAGCAGGTCGGCGGTGATGGTGCCGATCTGTCGGTTGGCCAGCGGCGCCGCCTTGGCCTTGGCCTCGTCCACGATGGCCTGGACATCAGCATCCGGGGTCACCGTACGGGTGACGATCTCGTTGTGGGCGACCGTCTTGGAGCGGATCACGTCCTTGCTCCGGGGGTCGATCTGCAGGTCGACCACCGAGAGCAGCCGGCCGAAGGACAGACCCTGGATCACCGGCCGCGGGTTGCCCCTCGGGTCGTCGACCACGCAGTTGTACTGCTGGTGGCTGTGCGCCAGGAAGACCGCGTCGACACTCGCCGACACGTTCTTCGCGATGGTCAGACCGGGACCGCTGGTCACGCCGCACGCATTCGGCGCGTTGTTGGCCACCGGGGAGTCGCCCTGGTGGACGAGCACGACCTGGCTCTTCACCCCGAGGCGGTCCAGCACGCGGGCAGTGCGGTTGATGGCCGACACCTCGTCGCCGAAGCGCAGCTTCTTGATGCCGTCGGCCACCACCACGTCCGGCAGGTCCTTCAGCGTGGCGCCGATGATGCCGACCGGCATGCCGCCGGAGCGGACGATCCGGAACGGCAGCAGCGCCGGCCGACCGGAGCGCTTGAGGTAGACGTTGGCGGCCAGCACGGGGAAGTCGGTGCCGTCGAACGTGTCGCGGAACTGGCAGCCGTCGACCGGGTGGCAGCCGCCGCGCTGCAGCCGGAGCAGCTCGTCGTACCCCTCGTCCAGCTCGTGGTTGCCCAGGGCCATCGCCTTGACACCCAGCCGGTTGAGCACCTCGACGGTGGGTTCGTCGTGGAAAAGCGCCGACGCCAGCGGAGACGCGCCGACGCTGTCACCGGTCGAGACGACCACCGAGTTCTTGGCGCCGTCCTCCAGCTGCCGCACGTGGGTGGCCAGGTAGGCCGCCCCACCCGCGTCGACGGTGGTGCCGCCGGCCTGGACCACCCGGCCCGAGGAGCCGGTGGGGGGTTCGAGGTTGCCGTGCAGGTCGTTGAAGCTGATCACCCGCACCTGGACCGGCTTCGGGGTCGGCTTGGGGTGCTTGCCCCCGTGGGCCTCGGCCCCGGTCGCGGTCAGCGAGCCGAGCGCCAGCGTGGTCGCGGCCACCACCGCCGCCCGTCGCCACCAGGTCCGTCTCGAATCCAGCCTCATACGACAACTCCTTCTCTCCTGACGGCAGTACCCGCGAAGTCTCACCGATATCGCCACCGGTGACCAGACCCCGGATGTGAACAACGCGATACTTCGGCTCGGGTACGAGACCAGGTCCCGTCGGTGTCCACGCGTCATCGCGAGCGCACGGGACCGCTCATGGCAGACTGTGGTCCGCCCATCGGGGCGGGTCCGGCCGACGACGGGCGCTCCGGCCCACGACACGACCGGCGTCAGATCGACCGCCTGCACGGTTCAGAAGAGGTGACATGACAGCGCCGACCCGCCCTCACCACGGTGAGCGAGACGACTTCGAGCCGGTCTACCACCAGTACGGGCCGCACCGCGCCGGGCTGCCGCCCCTGGTCCCGTACTTCCGCGAGCTGTGGGCGCGACGCGAGTTCGCCTCCGAGATGAGCAAGGCGTCACTGCGGGGCGCTGACGTCAACACCGTGTTCGGCCAGATGTGGCTGATCCTCAACCCGCTGCTGCTGGCCGGGGTCTACTACCTGCTGGTGACCATCATCCGAGGTCGGCACGACCCGGCGCTGTTCACCCACCTGACCCTGGCGCTGTTCGCCATGACCATGGTGCAGTCGGCCGCCTCCGCCGGGGCCACCTCGGTGACCGGCTCCGGCCGGCTGCTGATCAACACGGCGTTCCCCCGGCTGCTGATCCCGCTGTCGGCGGTGCGGACCGCCTTCTGGCGCTTCCTGCCCACCATCCCGGTCTATCTGCTGTTCCACTTGCTCTTCGGTCTGGCCTGGCACCCTCGGATGCTGGTCGCGCTCTACTTCCTGCTCACCATGGTGGTGTTCAGCATGGGCCTGGCCGCGTTCTTCGCCACCTGCCAGGTCTACTTCCGCGACACCTCCAACTTCCTGCCGTACGGCTTGCGCCTGTGGATGTACCTGTCGCCGGTGCTGTGGATGCCGGACATGCTGAGCCGCATGGGCTCCGCCGCGAGGACGATCGTCGAGCTCAACCCGATGTACCCGATGCTCACCGGCTACGCCCACCTGCTGCAGGGTGAGGCGTTCCCGCCCGTGTGGATGTGGGTCGCCTCAGCCGCCTGGGCGGTCGGCTCGGTCGTCGTCGGTTTCCTGTTCTTCATCTCGAGGGAGCGTGAGTTCGCTGTCCGCCTCACCTGACGAGCAGCCGAACGGCCTGGCCGTGAAGGTCGACAACCTGTCGATCACCTACCGGACCACCTTCGAGCGCAAGCCCACCCTGCGTCAGGCCCTGATCCGGTTCGGTCGCGGCCAGCGCTCCGTCCGTGAGGTGCACGCGCTCAAGGACCTCACCTTCACCGTGCCGGTCGGCACCGCCATGGGCATCGTCGGGGCCAACGGCGCCGGCAAGTCCACCCTGATGCGGGCCGTGGCCGGCATCCTGCCGCCGACCGAGGGCTCGATCGAGGTCTGGGGCAAGGCCAGCACGCTGCTCGCCCTGGGCGTCGGCTTCAACAAGGAGCTGTCCGGCCGGGAGAACATCATCCTCGGTGGGCTGGCGGCCGGTCTGTCCCGCAAGGAGGTCGAGGAGCGCGCCGACGAGGTCGCCGAGTGGACCGAGATCGGTGACTTCATCGAGATGCCGATGCGCACCTACTCCTCGGGCATGTCGGCCCGGGTGGCGTTCTCGGTGGCCGTGCACATGAAGCCGGACATCCTGATGGTGGACGAGGCGCTGTCCACCGGCGACGCCCGCTTCCGGGCCAAGGCCAACGACAAGATGGCCGAGCTCCGCTCGTCGGCCCGCGCCATGTTCCTGGTCAGCCACGGGCTGAACAGCATCAAGGAGATGTGCACCTCGGCCATCTGGCTCGACCACGGCACCCTGATGATGCAGGGCGATCCCGAGGACGTGGTCGAGGAGTACAAGAAGTTCACCAAGGTGAAGAAGTCCGCGGCCACCGAGGACGACGTCTAGGCCGACGCGCTACCCGCGTCGCCGTCGGCGAGGTAGGCGTCCACCAGCTTCTTCGGGGCCACCGCCAGCCAGGCGCTGGTGACGATCTCCGCCAGCAGCGGCTCGTCCACCCGGTCCAACCGGACCAGCACCGCGGGGTAGCCGGTGAAGTGCGGGGTGGTGAAGACCGCCCCCGGGTGCTCGGCCAGCACCGCCTCCTTCTCGGCCAGGTCCTCGACCCGGGCGGCCAGGATGACCTCGTCCGGCGGCACCTCGATCTCGCCGGCCTCGGTCAGCTGCCGACGGTCCTTCTGGCTCAGCGGCCGCTCCCAGACGAAGCCCTGGGGCTTGGCCCTGCCCCGCGCGCCGGAGCCCTGCTTGCTCACGGCCCAGGAGACGTTGCCGTACGAGGTCGTCTCCTCGGTGCCGGGCAGCGAAAGCGCGAGGCGCGCCACGTCCGCGAACGTCACCATGACGGCAGCGTACGACCGCCGCTCAGCCCTGGGCGAGCCGTCGGGCCAGGAACTCCGACAGGTCGCCGGTCTCCCCGTCGCGCCCGCCCTTGCCCACGATCAGCGGCGGCGGGGAGGGCCGCAGGGCGACGCCGCGGAGGCGCTCCTTCAGCCCCCCGGGGACGGTGAGGATGTAGTAGCTCCCGTCCTCGCCGATCGCCACCGACTGGTTCTTGCGCAGATACCAGCCACGCTTGTCGGTCCTCACCGTCTGCCCCGAGTAGAGCGTGGCCTTGAGAGGCTCGGGGGCCAGACCCGCCGCGGACGCCTCGGCGAGGAAGCCGTCGATCAGCTCCTGGGCCTTGGCCGACTCCATCCGCTCGGCACCGGCCGCCAGCTCGGCCCGCACCGCGGCCTCCTCGGCCCGCGACGGACCCCGCTTCTCCTCGGCCATCGTCATGATCCGAACCCTACTGCCGCGGGGTCGCCGGTGGCTCGCGCGCAAACCCCCGCTGACCAGCGGATGCGCCTACACTCGAAGCGGGTTGCCCGCCCTCGATCTGCCCTCCCGGCACGTCGACACGCCGAGCTTGAGGTAGAGATGTCAGAGCCCACGCCGACGCCGGAGACGCCGGCCGCCCCGCCGCGCCGACGACGCCGGTGGCTGAGGATCCTGCTCGTCGCGGTGGCGGTCGTCGTGGTCGGGGCCGTGGCGGCCAGCGCGGCGTACATCTACAGCATCGACCGCAGCGTCACCTCCAAGATCAAGCGGGAGGACGTGCTCCCCAGCGAGGGCACCGGGTCGTCGGCCCGGCCGAGCGCGGACCCCGAGGCGACCGGCGCCCTCAACTTCGTGCTGCTCGGCTCCGACTCCCGCGACCCTGAGGACTCCGGAGCGGGGCGCAGCGACTCGATCATGGTGGTGCACCTCAACAAGGCCCACGACCAGGCGTTCATCACCTCGTTCCCGCGGGACATGTGGGTCGACATCCCCGGTCACGGCAAGGGCAAGATCAACGCGGCGTTCGCGTACGGCGGCACCCAGCTGATGGTGCAGACGCTGGAGAGCCTGCTCGGCACCCGGATGGACCACGTGGTCATGGTCGACTTCGAGGGCTTCATCAAGCTGACCGAGTCCCTCGGCGGGGTGACGGTGAAGAACAAGACGGCCTTCTCCTCGCACGGCTTCGACTACCCCAAGGGCGAGATCACCATCGCCGGCGAGGAGGCGCTGTGGTTCGTCCGCGAGCGCAAGAGCCTGCCGAACGGGGACCTGGACCGCGCGGAGAACCAGCGGAACGTGATCAAGGCCATCGTGGCCAAGGGGCTGAGCCCTGAGGTGATCGCCAACCCGGCGGCCTTCACCAGCTTCATCGGCGGGGTCGCCGAGCACGTCACGGTCGACTCCAGCCTGAGTGACCAGACGATCCGGGACCTGGCCCTGTCGCTCCGCCTGACCGCCAACGACATCACCCTGCTGCAGGCCCCCATCTCGGGCTTCGGCACCTCGCCCGACGGCCAGTCGATCGACATCGTCGACGAGCCCCAGCTGGCGGCGCTGGGCAAGGCCATGAAGTCCGACACCATGGCCGCGTACGTGGAGAAGTACGGCGACCAGTAGCGGCCGCGCCTAACCTCGACCGGTGGAGTTCGTCCGAAGCCTGCGGCAGCTCGCCCGGCACCGGCTGTTCCGACGGCTGCTGTCGGTGCGGGTCGCGACCCAGACCGCCGACGGCGTGCTGCAGGTCGCGCTGGCGTCGTTCGTCCTGTTCTCCCCGCAGCGTCAGCCCGACGCCGCCTCGGTGGCCACGGTGCTGGCCGTCACCCTGCTCCCGTTCTCGGTCCTCGGCCCGTTCGTCGGGGTGGTGCTGGACCGCTGGTCCCGTCGTCAGATCCTGGTCGTCTTGGACCTGGCCCGCGCGGTGCTGGCCGTGGGACTGGCCGTGCTGGTCGGGTCCGGGGTGCAGACCGGGTGGTCCGACGCCGTGTTCTACGCCGGCGTGCTGCTGGCCATGAGTCTCAACCGGTTCCTGCTGGCTGCGCTGTCCGCCGCGCTGCCGCACACCATCGACGCCGGTGAGTACATGGTGGCCAACTCGGTGATGCCCACCATCGGGCCGCTCGGGACCGTGGTCGGGGTCGGTCTCGGCACCACCCTGCGGGTCGTGCTGGGCAACCAGATGCCCGACTACCGCGCCAACGGGGTGCTGTTCTGCGTGGCCGCCGTCGGCTGGCTGATCAGCATGGCGTTCGCCCTGCGGATCCCCCGGAACGCCCTGGGCCCGGACGAGCCGGATCCGGCCCTGGCCCGGGAGGTGGTCCGCGGTCTGGTCGAGGCCCTCGCCCACCTGCGTGAGCGCCGGCCCGCCGGACTCGGGCTGCTGGGCATCGGGTTGCACCGGGTGGCGTACGGCGTCGTCACGGTGGCCATGATCCTGGTCTTCCGGAACTACGTGAACGCGCCCGACGAGGTCAACCCGGCGCTGGCCGACCTCGGTCTGCTGGCCGTGCTCACCGCCGCCGGCTTCGTGGCGGCGGCCGGTGTCACGGGTCCGCTGAGCGTGCGCTGGGGGGTGCGGCGGCTGGTGGTCGTCGCCTTCGTGGCCTCGGCGGTGTTCCAGCTCGTCCCCGGAGCGATCTTCTCCCGGGTGCCGCTGCTGGTCGCCGGCTTCCTGCTCGGGGTTACCGCGCAGAGCATCAAGCTCTGTGTCGACACGCTGGTCCAGGCCCACGTCGACGACGCGTACAAGGGTCGGGTGTTCGTCCTCTACGACATGGTCTTCAACGTCGCGCTGGTGATGGCCGCCGGCATCGGTGCGGTGATCCTGCCGGCGAACGGGGTGTCGGTGCCCGTCGTCGCCGGGGTCGCGGTGGCGTACGCGCTGCTGGGGATCTGGTTCGCCCTGGTCACCCGGAACCTGGCCCTGGACCGGGGCACCGAGTCACTCCGCAGCGCGACTCCGACGCCGGACTCCGTCACCGGACCCTGATCCCGTCTGCGAGATCGGGCCGCACCAACTGCCGGACTGGCGTCGCCGTTGTCGTCCCGGAGCGGGCATCTACATCGAACCGGGCTACCGAAATTGTGAAGCCGCCAAGCGGAACCCAGGATCGGATGAGCGTTCCGGCGGCACGGAGCCGACGGCTAACGGCGACCCTTGCTCTGTCGATGGCCACACGGAAAGCCCGCTGGCAAACTTGTTCCATGTTGTTGCCAATCACCTGGCTTGAGATATTGGTCTTCGCCTTG
>JBMDXL010000302.1:0-1885 GCA_048594465.1 Microlunatus sp.
GTGCTCCACCACCGACAGGTCGTGGCTGATGAACAGGTAGGTCAGCCCGAGCCGCTCCTGCAGGTCCTCGAGCAGGTTGATGACCTGGGCCTGGACCGAGACGTCCAGGGCCGACACCGGCTCGTCGCAGATGATCAGGTCCGGCTCCAGGGCCAGCGCCCGGGCGATGCCGATCCGCTGTCGCTGCCCTCCGGAGAACGCGTGCGGGTAGCGGCTGGCGTGCTCGGGACGGAGCCCGACCACGGTGAGCAGCTCGGCCACCCGGTCCCGCAGCTTCTGCCCGCTCAGCACCTTGTTGATCACCAGGGGCTCCGCGATCACCCGGCCCACGGTCATCCGCGAGTCCAGCGAGGCCATCGGGTCCTGGAAGATGAACTGCATCCGGGGTCGGATCGCGTCCAGGGTCTTGGTGTCGGCGCTCTCCACGTGCACCGCGCCGAGCTCGGGGTGCCGGAAGACCACCTCGCCCCCGGTCGGCTCCTCCAACCGGATGATGGTCCGCCCGGTGGTGGACTTGCCGCAGCCGGACTCACCCACGATGGCCACGGTCTCGCCGCGGTCGACCGAGAACGAGACGCCGTCGACGGCCTTGACGTGACCCACTGTGCGCCGGAGCAGCCCGCCCTTGATCGGGAAGTGCTTCTGCAGGTCGCGGACCTCCAGCAGCGGGCCCTCGGTCGGCTCGGACGCTCTGGTGTCGGTCATCGGACAGCCTCCCGGGTCGGTGCGGCGACACTGGCCTGGTCGTCGTAGAGGTGGCAGCGCACGCTGTGCCGCTGCGGTCCGGCGAGCAGCGTCTCGGGCGGGATGACCGTCCGGCACACGTCGCCGATCAGCTCGGGGCAGCGGGGGTGGAAGGCACAACCGGGCACGGTGGAGTACGGATCGGGCACGGAGCCCTTGATCACCTCCAGCGGGGCGTGCTCGGCCGCCCCGATTCGGGGGATGGAGCGCAACAGCGACCGGGTGTAGGGGTGCTTGGGGGAGTAGAAGATCTCGTCCACCGACGCCCGCTCCACCACCCGGCCCTGGTACATGACGATCACCTCGTCGCAGAGCTGGGCCACCACGCCCATGCTGTGGGTGATGAACAGGATGGACATGCCGATCTCGTCCTTGAGCTTGCGCATCAGGGCCAGGATCTGGGCCTCGGTGGTGACGTCCAGGGCGGTGGTCGGCTCGTCGGCGATCAGCAGGGCCGGGTGGCAGGACAGGGCCATCGCGATCATCGCCCGCTGCCGCATGCCGCCGGACAGCTCGTGCGGGTAGGAGGTGGCGATCCGCTCCGGGTTCGGCATCCCGAGCTGCCGCAGCATGTCCACCGCCTGCTCCCAGGACTGCTTCTTGTCCGGGTTCTGGTGCAGCAGGATCGCTTCCTGGATCTGGGCGCCCACGGTGTAGACCGGGTTGAGCGAGGTCATCGGCTCCTGGAAGATCATGGCGATCTCGGAGCCCCGGATGGCGCGCATGGCGTCGCTGGTCGGGCTCAGCCCGGTCAGGTCGACCTCTCCGGACGGGCTCGCCGCGGCGTCGAGCACCTCGGAGTGCAGGGTCTCGGACGTGCCCCCGCTGGGCCGGCGGAACCCGATCGAGCCGCCGGTGATGCGTCCGGCGCGCTCCAGGATCTGCATGATCGCGCGGGCCGTCACGCTCTTCCCGCTGCCGCTCTCGCCGACCACGCCCACCACGCTGCCGCGGGCCACGTCGAAGCTGACGCCGTTGAGCGCCCGCACCGTCCCGAGAGCGGTCTTGTACTCCACCTGGAGGTCGGTGACCGCGAGGATCGCGTCGCGTCCCCCCGACCCGTTCGCTGCTGTCGTCATGTCGTCGCCGTCCTTCCCTCGGGTGCTCAGCTGTACGGGTCCACGGCGTCGCGGACACCGTC
>JBMDXL010000303.1:0-2574 GCA_048594465.1 Microlunatus sp.
GGTCGCCGCCGGCGCGGGCGCGAAGAGGGACAGGTAGTCGCGCCGTCGCCAGATCCACTCCTGCTGGCTGTGGGCGTCGCCGGGTCCGTCGTACGCCGGTGGGGGAGCGTCCCCGCAGAGGTAGTACTTGGGCTCCTTCACCGCGGACGCGTAGACCTGCTCGGGACGGGCGAGAGCGGCGTGCAGCGCGCTCGTACCGGCCTTCGGCGCGCCGATGACCAGCGCGTCCGGCCGTGGTTCCCGGGTGCTCATGTCGGGATAGTAGGAGACATGGATGGGCCTCGCTCGTCGGGTCTCAGATGCCGCTCGGGTCGCAGGAATCCCCACTGACTCAGGTGCCGACGGCGGTGCTCGGCCGGCTCGGGATCCGAGCCGGCCCGGTCAACTCAGAAGCCGGCCATCAGAAGTGGTTCTCCTTGGCCCGCTCGAAGCTGGCCTTGACCTCGGCCGCGGCCGCGGCCCCACCCCGCCAGGTCGCGCCCACGCCCGACGAGCCCGGGGCGAGGGCCTTGTAGACGGTGAAGAAGTGCTCGATCTCGAGCAGCAGGTACTCCCGGACGTTCTCCAGGTCGCGCAGGTGGTCGCGGCGGTGGTCCGACGCCGGCACGCAGAGCACCTTGTCGTCACCACCGGCCTCGTCGCGCATCCGGAACATGCCGATCGCGCGGCACTCGATCAGGCACCCGGGGAACGTCGGCTCGGAGACCAGCACCAAGGCGTCCAGCGGATCGCCGTCCTGCCCGAGGGTCCCCTCGATGAAGCCGTAGTCGGCCGGGTACGCGGTCGCGGTGAACAGGGTCCGGTCCAGCCGGATCCGACCGCTCTCGTGATCGACCTCGTACTTGTTCTTCCCGCCCTTGGGGATCTCGATGGTCACATCGAAGGTCAGGCCGCTCAACTCGTGCGTGCTGGAATCGGCGTTCGGCGACGTCATCGAGGCTCCTTAGGATGGTCGTACCCCGGTCGTCTCGGCGCACCGTCACGGTGCCACGGGGTCGGTGGATGGCTGCCTCGTGGAGCCTAACGGGTGGGAGAGGTGCGGGCGAACGTGAGTCTGAAGCGACTGGCCGTGGCCGTGGTGGCCCTGGTCGTCGTCTCGGCGGCCGCCCTCGGGCTGATCAGCGGCGCGTTCGGCAACGGCCTGTCCGCAGATTCGTCTGTGGGTAGGGAAAATGGAGCCCAGAGTTCACCTGGTGCGCTGTCGTCGACAGTGTCGGCCACCGCGCCGACACCCTCGACCGGCCCCGCCGGGCCCTCGCCCGGTGTCACCAACGCCACACCGGCGAACGGCTCGACCGCCCTGCCCAGGTCGGTCCTGCAGGTCGCTCCGCCGGGGGACCGTCCCGACGCCGCGGCGGTGACCGCCCGGATCCGCGCGGTCAGCCGTGCCGGTGTCGGCGGGGTCTACTCGGGGTCGGTGGTGGACGTCGGCACGGGCAAGACCCTGTTCGCGCACCGGGCGGGCGCGGCGGAGATCCCGGCCTCGGTCACCAAGCTGCTCACCTCGGCCGCAGTGCTCTCCGAGCTCGGTCCCGAGCACCGCTTCACCACCAGCGTGGTCAGCGCCGGCCGGAAGCAGATCATCCTGGTCGGCGGCGGTGACCCCTACCTGGCCACCCGGACCTCGGCGTCGACCTACCCCGCCCGGGCCTCGGTCGCCGATCTGGCGAAGAAGACCGCCGCCGCGTTGAAGAAGTCGAAGCGGACCTCCGTCGCCCTCGGCTACGACGCCACCCTGTTCACCGGCCCCGCCTGGAACCCGACCTGGCCGTCCGGCTACGGCGACCAGGTGACCCCGACCTCGGCCCGGTGGGTGGACGAGGGGCGACTCGCCGGCGGCTCACCGGGTCCGCGGACCAGCGCACCGGCCCGGCAGGCGGCCACGGCCTTCGCGGCGGCTCTGCGCAAGCGGGGCATCACGGTCACCGACGTGGCCGTCGCAGAGGCCGGCAAGGGCGACACCCGGATAGCCGCTGTCTCGTCGATGCCGCTGGAGCGGATCGTCGAGCAGGTGCTGATGAGCAGCGACAACGACGGCGCCGAGGTGCTGTTCCGCCAGCTGGCGCTGGCCGGCGGCCGCACCGGGTCGATCGCCGAGGGACGCCGGCAGCTGAAGGCCACCCTGACCGAGCTCGGGGCCTGGCACGACGACACCGTCGTCCGGGACGGCAGCGGGCTCTCGCGCGACAACCGGATCGGCGCGGACACCTTGTCCCGCCTGCTCCGTCTGGCGGCGACCGAGGACCGGCCCCAGCTCCGCGCCCTGATCACCGGTCTGCCGGTGGCCGGGGTCGAAGGCAGTCTGAAAGGCCGGTTCTCCGCCGACGACACCCTGGCGGCCCGTGGGATGGTGCGCGGCAAGACCGGCACCCTGCGGCAGGTCTACAGCCTCGCCGGGTTCGTCCGGACCACCGACGGGACCCTGATCGCGTACGCGTTCATCACCAACGGGGCCACCGGGGAGTTCGCCGCCAAGACCTGGCTGGACCGGGTGGCCGCCTCGGTCGCCGGCTGCGGTTGCCGGGGCTGACCAGGGACGCGCAGGGCTCGACCCCGGGATTCGCCACCGATCCT
>JBMDXL010000304.1:0-2308 GCA_048594465.1 Microlunatus sp.
GACCGGATCGAGGCGAACCTGGAGATGCTCGCCGTCGGCGAGACCTGGGACAACGGCAAGGCCGTCCGCGAGACCCTGGCGGCGGACATGCCGCTGGCGGTGGACCACTTCCGCTACTTCGCCGGTGCCCTGCGGGCCCAGGAGGGCCACAGCTCCCAGATCGACGACGACACCGTGGCGTACCACTTCCACGAACCGCTCGGCGTGGTCGGCCAGATCATCCCGTGGAACTTCCCCATCCTGATGGCGACCTGGAAGCTGGCCCCGGCCCTGGCCGCCGGCAACGCCGTCGTCCTCAAGCCGGCCGAGCAGACCCCGGCGTCGATCATGCTGCTGATCGAGCTGATCGGCGACCTGCTGCCGCCCGGGGTGCTGAACATCGTGAACGGGTTCGGCGTCGAGGCCGGCAAGCCGCTCGCCTCCTCCAGCCGGATCCGCAAGATCGCCTTCACCGGCGAGACCACCACCGGCCGGCTGATCATGCAGTACGCCAGCCAGAACCTGATCCCGGTCACCCTGGAGCTGGGCGGCAAGAGCCCGAACATCTTCTTCGACGACGTCGCGCAGTCCGAGGACGCCTTCTACGACAAGGCTCTGGAGGGTTTCGCCATGTTCGCCCTCAACCAGGGCGAGGTCTGCACCTGTCCGAGCCGCGCGCTGATCCAGAACTCGATCATCGACGCGTTCCTGCCGGCCGCCACCGACCGGGTGAAGAAGATCGTCCAGGGCAACCCGCTGGACACCGACACCATGATGGGGGCGCAGGCCAGCAACGACCAGCTGGAGAAGATCCTGTCCTACATCAAGATCGGCGCCGAGGAGGGCGCGCGGATCATCACCGGCGGCGAGCGCGTCGACCTCGGTGGTGACCTGTCCGGCGGCTACTACGTGGCTCCGACGATCTTCCAGGGCCACAACAAGATGCGGATCTTCCAGGAGGAGATCTTCGGTCCGGTGGTCTCGGTCACCGGCTTCGACGGCTACGACGACGCGATCGAGATCGCCAACGACACCCTGTACGGGCTGGGGGCCGGCGTCTGGTCGCGCAACATCAACACCGCGTACCGGGCCGGTCGCGACATCCAGGCCGGTCGGGTGTGGACGAACTGCTACCACGCCTACCCCGCGCACGCGGCCTTCGGTGGCTACAAGGGCTCCGGCATCGGTCGCGAGAACCACGCCATGATGCTGGACCACTACCAGCAGACCAAGAACCTCCTGGTGTCGTACTCCCCCGACGCCCTCGGGTTCTTCTGATGAGGGCTCTCGCCGCCACGGGGGCGAGGAGTGGCACGGAGACGTCAACGTCAGGCGCGTCGACGTCTCGGCCGTGGCGGCGGACATGGTCCGCCGCCTCCGGGCCGACCACGGTCCGGTCATGTTCCACCAGTCCGGCGGCTGCTGTGACGGCTCATCCCCGATGTGCTACCCGAAGGGCGACTTCCTCACCGGTGACGCCGACGCGTACCTGGGCACCATCGACGTCCGCGAGCCGGGCGCCGAGGGAGAGCCGGCCGAGGACGACCTGGTCGAGGTGTGGATGAGTGCGGCCCAGTTCGCCTACTGGCGGCACACCCACCTGACCATCGACCTGGTGCCCGGCCGCGGGGCGGGCTTCTCCCTGGAGGGCCCGACCGGCTTCCGGTTCCTGATCCGCTCCCGGCTGTTCACCGACGAGGAGTACGCGGCGCTGGGTGAGACCCGGCCCGCGGTCGGGGCCCAGATGCCTAGCTGAGCCGCTGGAACTCCTCCAGCAGACCGAAGGTGCGCTCTCCCAGCTCGACCTGGGTGAGCAGCACCCCGACGGTGCCGTCGGCGTCCACGAAGAAGTCGGTCCCCTGCCCGCCCGACCAGCCGTAGCGACCGGCGTGCGGACCCGCGGTCGACACACCGACGCCGAAGCCCCACCCGGAGCTGTCGAAGAACCCGGGGAAGAAGCTGTCCGGGCTCTTGGCCGCGGCCGGCACCTGGTCGCTGGTCATCGCCGCGACGTGCTCGGCCGACAGCAGCCGGACGCCGTCGGCCGTCCCGCCCCCGACGAGCAGCCGGAGGAACCGGAGGTAGTCGGCGGCGGTCCCGCGTAGAACCCGCCGCCGGCGGGTTCGGTCTCGACCAGGCCGTCTTCGGTCAGCCGGTACGCCGCCGGGAGTCGGGACAGCGCGCTCTCCGCCACCCAGTAGCCGGTGTCGACCATGCCGAGCGGGCCGAACAGATCCGCGGCCAGGTGCTCGCCCGTCGGTCGCCCGGTCACCCGGGAGATCAGCACCCCGAGGATGCCGAAGGAGTGGTGGTAGCGCCAGCCGGCCCC
>JBMDXL010000305.1:0-3253 GCA_048594465.1 Microlunatus sp.
TCCCGGACCGTGGCGATGTCCTCGTCGTTGATCCGTCCCGGCACGGGGTGCAGTCTAGGTGCGCCGGCCGCCCGCACCGGCGGTCAGTCGCGCCCGGCCTTCCGGCGGAACGGCAGGCGGACCTGGAAGCGGGTGTCGCCGGGCTCCGAGACCACCCGCAGATCGCCGCCGTGCCGTTGGGTGATGACGCGATAGCAGATGTCCAGGCCCAGACCGGTGCCCTCGCCCACCGGTTTGGTGGTGAAGAACGGCTCGAAGATCCGGTCCCGCAGCTCGGCCGGGATGCCGCTGCCGGAGTCCCCGATCTCGACCAGCACGTGGTCGGTCTCCAGCGCCGTACGGATTCGCAGCGTCCCGCCGTCGGGCATGGCCTGCAGGGCGTTGTCGATCAGGTTGGTCCACACCTGGTTCAGCTCGGCCGGGTGGCCGGGCACGGTCGGCAGGTCCTTGGCGAGGTCCTTCTGCACCGTGACCGACCCGGTCTTGAGCTTGTGTCCGAGCATGATCAGCGTGCTGATCAGGCCCTCCTTGACCACCACGTCCTGCAACCCGGCCCGGTCGACCTGGGAGTACTGCTTGGCCGCCCCCACCAGGGTGGAGATCCGCTGGGTGGAGTCCTCGATCTCGTTCATCAGCTGCTCGGTCTCCAGCGCGTACGCGACCCAGTGCAGACCGTCGGAGAGGAGCTCGTCGGGCACCCTGGCCGAGACATCGTCGAGCCAGTCCGGATCGACGCCCGCCGCCACCAGGGCGGGGGCCAGATCCCAGCTGTTGGCCACGCCGTGCTCGTCCAGCCAGTCGCCGATGGTGTCCTCCAGATCGCTGACCTCCATCGTGGTCATCTCCTGGACCTTGGCCATCCGCTCCACGGCCGCGTCCTGCACCTCGACCAGGATCTGCAGGGCGGCGGCGTCGACCCTGCCGGAGGCGAGGTGGGCCAGCTTGCCGCGCATCCGGCTGACCCGCTCCCGCAGTGACGCGGTGGCGCGCACAGCGGCCGCAGCGGGGTTGTTCAGCTCGTGGGTCAGACCCGCCGACAACCGCCCGAGCGAGAGCAGCCGCTCCCGTTGGCCGACGGCGGCCTGGCTGGACCGCATCCCGATGGTCAGACCCTCCAGCAGGTGCATGGCCATCGGGAACCAGGCGCGGATCCGCTCGCCGATCTCGGCGGCGTCGATCACCCAGAAGCGGCAGTCGGTGAGGGCCAGCACGCTGTTGCCGTAGACCTCCTTCTGGCCGACCATGAACGCCTGGGTCGCTCCGGCGTAGACCCCCACCTGGCTGGTCCGGGAGATCTCCACGTCGGTGGCCTCCACCCGCCGGTGCATCGAGACGGACCCGGACAGCAGGACGAAGAAGCAGGTGGCGCGCTCCCCCTCGCGGTAGACGAAGTCTCCCCGGGTCCGCTCCTCGACCCGACCACGGTCGCTCAGCCAGACGAGCTGGTCGGCGTCCAGGGACTCGAACAGGAAGAGCCGGCGGAGGTCGTCGGGCCCCAGCCGGCCCGCGCCCTCGGGCTCTGGAGACCCGTCGGGCCCTGTAGCCGTGTCGGTCATGGTCGTCCCTTCCTCGTCCTGCTCACCCGTCGACCCCGCTCCTGTGGTCAACGTCCGTCTTCCGGCGACTCTTCCCCGCTGCCGCCGTCACTCCGCCAGGTAGCGGTGCACGAGGGTGACCGCGAGCGCGCCCTCACCCACCGCCGACGCGACCCGCTTCACCGACTGCGAGCGCACGTCGCCGGCCACGAAGACGCCGGGGATGCTGGACTCCAGCAGGTAGGGCTCCCGCTCCAGGTCCCAGCCCGGCGGGCGGTGCCCGTCGACCACCAGATCCGGACCGGTCCGGACGAAGCCCGCTTCGTCGGTGGCCAGGGTCTCGGGCAGCCAGCCGGTGAGCGGCGCGGCGCCGATGAAGACGAACAGGTGACCGGCACCGACCTCCTGACGGCTGCCGTCGTCGGTGTCCACGAACGTGACGCACTCCAGGTGGTCGGTCCCGGAGCACCGCTCGACCCGGGTCCGGGTCCGGACCTCGATGGTGTCGATGGCCGCGATCTGCTCGATCAGGTAGCTCGACATCGACCGCTCGAGCGACTCCCCGCGGACGGCCAGGGTGACCCGGGCCGCGTGCGAGGAGAAGAAGACCGCCGCCTGGCCGGCCGAGTTGGCCCCACCGACGATGACCACGTGGTCGCCGGCGCAGGCGGTCGCCTGGGTCGAGGCGGAGCCGTAGTAGACGCCGCGACCGACCAGCTCGTCCACGCCGTCGGCGGCGAGCTGGCGGTAGGAGACCCCGGTGGCCAGCAGCACCGAGCGGGTCAGCACGCTCGAGCCGTCGTCGAACACCACCCGGCGGGCGGGTCCCTGGACCTGCAGCCCGACGGCGGTCCGGGCGGTGATCAGCTCGGCCCCGAGCCGGACGGCCTGACGGCGGGCGCGTTCGGTCAGCTGGCCGCCGGACACGCCGTCGGGGAAGCCCAGGTAGTTCTCGATCCGGGAGCTCTGCCCGGCCTGCCCACCGGCGGCGGCCCGCTCGATGATCACCGTCTTCAGACCCTCGGACGCACCGTAGACCGCCGCGCCCAGCCCGGCCGGTCCGCCGCCCACGATGACCAGGTCGTAGAACTCCTCGGTCGGGGCGGTGGACAGCCCGACGGCGTCGGCCAGCTCGACCAGCCCGGGCCGGATCAGCGGGTCGCCGTCGCTGGTGATCACCACCGGGATGTCGTCCGCGGTCGCTCCCGCTGCGGCCAGCAGCCGCTGACCGTCGGGCTCGGCCACGTTGTACCAGCGGTAGGACACCAGGTTGCGCGCCAGGAAGTCCCGGACCTCGTACGAGGGCGCCGACCAGGGGTGACCGAGGATCTTGATCTTCCGCTCGGTCGTGTGACCGTCCCGACGCCAGGCCGCCAGCAGCTCGTCGATCACCGGGTAGAGCTTCTCCTCCGGTGGTTCCCACGGCTTCAGCAAGTAGTGGTCGACGTCGACCACGTTGATCGCGGCGATGGCGGCGTCGGTGTCGGCGTACGCGGTGAGCAGGGCCCGGCGCGCGTGCGGGACGAGGTCCACGGCCGCCTCGAGGAAGTCGATGCCGCTCATCTGCGGCATCCGGTAGTCGGCCAGGATCACCGCTACCTGCTCACCGCGGAGCACCACCTCGCGGATGGCGTCCAGGGCGGCCGGACCGGAGTCGGCGCGCAGGATGCGGTAGTCGTTCCCGTAACGCCGACGCAGGTCCCGGGCGACCGCCCGGG
>JBMDXL010000306.1:0-1578 GCA_048594465.1 Microlunatus sp.
GGCCGGGTTCCCCGTGGGTCCCGTCGACGGCCGTCTCCGGGGAGGCATCGTCGCCGCCGCGGCAGCCGCGCCGCTGCAGCTCACCGCGACGGGCGACGAGGTGTCCGCCGACCCGGCCTGCCTGCTGCCCGGGATCACCCCCCGGGCGGCCGAGCTGCTCGGCCAGGCCCTGCCGGGTCTGCTGCCTCCGCCCCCGGTCGCCGCGCTACCGGTGCTGCGGGCGCTCGGGGTGCGGACGACGGACCTGTCGGCGGCCAGCGGCGCCCTGGCCGGGATCGATCGGCCGCCCGCGTTCTGGGGTGAGGTGTACCGGGAGCTCGCCGCCGGCGATCGTCCGGCCGGGGAGGCGCTGGCCGATCTGCCGGTTCCGCTGCTGGGGGCGGCGGACCGGCCGTCTCGCCGCGCCATCGGGCCCCGGGGCCTGCTGCTGCTGCCCGCCGACGCCGGCGTCGAGGAGCGAGCCGCGGTGCGCCAGCTCGTCGCGGTCGTGCCGGGCCTGCGCATCGTCGACCCCGAGGCGTCGGCCCCGCTGCTGGAACGACTGGGCGCCCGGGCGGCGACCCCGTCGGCGGTGCTGGCTGACCCGGCGGTGGCCGCGGCCGTCGACGAGCTCGCCGCCGACCCGGGGTCGACCGATGATCCGGCGGACGACCTGGACGTGGGGGGCGGCCCGCGTCCGGCGCTCAGCCGGGCCGTGTTGGATCTGGTGGTCGCCGGGGCCGACGTGCCCGTCGAGCTGGTCGGTCGACTGGTCCTGACCGATGCCGACGACGACTGGGCCCGGGCCGACGAACTGCACGTCCCCGGCTCGCCGTTGGCCTCCGTGGTCCACCCGGATGATCTGCTTCCGGTGCATCCCGACTGGTCCGACCGCTACCCGGCGACGGTGCTGACCGCGGTGGGCGTGCGGGACGGCTTCGCCGTGGTCGAGGTGACCGATCCGGCAACCGACGATCTGAGCCTGCCCGACCTCGACGAATGGCTCGACCGGCACCCCGGGCCGCCGTCGGCGGTCACCGCGGTCCTGGATCTGGACCTGGTGGACGAGGACCGGTGGCCCCAGGCGCTGGCCCTGCTGGCCGCCGATCCGGCGGCCCGGGGCGCCGTGCGTCCGGGACCCGACGGGCCGTCCTACCCGGGGTGGTGGCTGGGGGAGTTCGCCGTCCTGCAGGGGGCGCCGCTGCGGTCGTTCCGGTTGCCCGCGGCCCACGATCTGGATGGCCTCTACGACGTGCTGCCGCTGGCCTTGGACGCCGAGTTCGCCCGGGCCTGCGGGGTGCGGACGGGGCTCGCCGACGCCGCGGAGGACCCGCAGGAACTGCTCGACCGGTTCACCGATGCGCGGAGGGTCGTTGCGCCGCTGCTGGTGCGGCCGGTGACCGACGTGCTGGTCGATCGCATCCTCGTCGCCCTCGAGCGGGATTCGTTCGACACCGGCGACGGACTGCGCATGCCCGACGGGGTCCGCACGCTGGCCGGGACGGTGGTCGACGCCGACGACGCCGTGGTGCTGGATGCGCCCTGGTGGGCCCAGGTGCTGACGGCGGACACGGTCATTCCCGGGGGTGTCGACCCGCG
>JBMDXL010000307.1:0-4003 GCA_048594465.1 Microlunatus sp.
CAGCTGCCGCCCGAAGGCACCAGCGGCACCAGGGCGTCCCACCGGGCGGTCTCGCACGCGTTCGTCCGGTTCAGGGTCGCAAGCACCGGCTCGCCCCGCCAGGTGCCGGTGATGGTGGCCTTCTCGGGACCGCCGTAGACCTGGGCGCACATCCGGTCCTTGGGCACCGGGCGCAGCGCCGACGCCCGTGCGTCGAGGGCCGCGCACGCCTGCGTCGCCTGGGGGTGATCGCCACCCACGGGGTCGCAGGTGAGGGTCCAGCGGGTGGTGGCGCCGGTCCCGTCGTCCACCACGACGGTGATCGCGGAGCCGCCGCCCGGCACGGGGCTGGGGGAGCCCGACGACGACGGACCGGGGGCCGGGGTGGAGGAGGCGGTGGCCGGTGGCGAGCCCGTGGACGGGCCGGCGGCGGACGGCGACCCGTTGGACGGCGAGCTCGAGATCCCGCCGGAAGCACACGCGGAGGCGGTCAGCAGCACGCCGAAGACGACGACCAGACCTGGACGGAAGCGCACGGTGGGTCCTCCGGTGGATTCATCGGGGGGCTATCGACGTCCCCGGGGCTCGCTGTTACTGTCGAGCCTACTTCCGCCCCAGATGAGGTGCGGTTGACGAGAAACCCTCGCGTCTCTCAGGTTCCTTCGGAGGAAATCTATGGTCACAGCGGCCAGTCCCCGCTCCTCTCGGCGTCTGCGACGTGTGTCGGCAGGTCTCGCCGTCCTCGTCTCGGGTGCCCTCGCGCTCAGCCTCACGCCGATGGCGTCGGCCGACCCGACCAAGGCACCGCCGGTCACGCTGCCGTCGGTGTCCACCAACCCCGGTGACTACATCGTCAGTCTGGCCGCCGCCCCCGTCGCGGCGTACGACGGCGACGTCAAGGGCTTCGCGGCCACGCGTCCCACGGACGGCCGCCGGGTGAACGTCACCAGCACCAAGGCCCAGCGCTACCGCAGCTTCCTGCGCACCCAGCAGGACAAGGTGGCCGCTCGGGTCGGGGCCCAGCCGAAGACCCGGTTCGAGATCGGTCTGACCGGCTTCACCGCCAAGCTCACCCCGGCCCAGGCGAAGACGCTGGCGGCCACCGACGGGGTCCTCTCGGTCACCAAGAACACGCTGCGCCAGGCCACCGACGACCGGAACTCGGTCGACTACCTGAAGCTGTCCGGCAGCAACGGCGTCTGGTCGAAGCTGGGCGGGACCGCCAAGTCCGGCCGGGGCGTCGTCGTCGGCGTGCTCGACACCGGCATCTGGCCGGAGAGCGCCTCCTTCGCCGGCGATCCGCTGAAGACCTCGGCGAGCGGCAAGTTCGTGCCCTACCGCTCCGGCAACAAGATCGTGATGACCAAGTCCGACGGTGGCACCTTCTCGGGTGTCTGCCAGACCGGCGTCCGGTTCACCCGCAACGACTGCAGCACCAAGATCGTCGGCGCCCGCTACTTCGGCGACTCGTGGCTGGCCGGGGTGCCCGCCGCCGGTCGTGCGGACAGCGAGTTCGTCTCGCCGCGCGACGGGGGTGGCCACGGCAGCCACACCGCGTCGACGGCCGCCGGCAACAACGGCGTGCAGGCCAGCATCGAGGGGCGTGACTTCGGCAAGATCTCCGGCGTCGCCCCGGCGGCCAAGATCGCGGCCTACAAGGTGCTGTGGGAGGCCAAGGACCCGGATCAGTCCGGCGGTCAGACCACCGACATCCTCAAGGGCATCGAGGCCGCCATCACCGACGGCGTGGACGTGATCAACTACTCGATCAGCGGCAGCGACGACCCGACCGACCCGGTCGAGCTGATGTTCCTGTCCGCCGCGTCGGCCGGCATCTTCGTCTCCGCCTCGGCCGGCAACTCCGGTCCGGGCGCGTCGACGGTGGCGCACACCTCCCCGTGGGTCACCACGGTGGGGGCCAACACGGTGGCGCCGTACTACGGCACCGTCACGCTGGGCAACGGCCAGAAGTACGCCGGGATCTCCACCTCGGTCACCACTGCGGTGGGTCCGGCTCCGCTGGTCACCGCCGCCTCCCTGGTCGCCACCGGTCAGACCGCGGCCGTGGCCACCCTGTGCGGACCGGACAGCCTCGACCCGGCCAAGACCGCCGGCAAGATCGTGGTCTGCGACCGTGGCACGTACGACCGGGTGGCCAAGTCCGCCGAGGTCAAGCGGGCCGGGGGCATCGGCATGGTGCTGGCCAACCCGACCGAGAACTCCCTCGACGGCGACCTGCACACCGTGCCGACCGTGCACGTCAACCCGCCGGCGTCGGCGGCCATCAAGACGTACGCGGCCACGTCCGGCGCCACCGCCACGCTGACCGAGGGCAACCAGAGCTCGACCAGCATCCCGTACCCGCAGATCGCCGGGTTCTCCTCGCGGGGACCGTCACTCGGCACGGGTGGTGACACCCTCAAGCCGGATCTCACCGCGCCCGGGGTGGCGACGCTGGCCGCCGTGGCCCCGCCGAGCAACGCCGGTCGCGACTTCGACTTCTACTCCGGCACGTCGATGGCCGCCCCGCACGTGGCCGGTCTGGCGGCGCTGTGGTTCGGTCAGGGCGTCAAGCCCAAGTGGTCGCCGATGAAGATCAAGTCGGCGCTGATGACCACGGCGGCGAACCTGGTCGACGAGGACGGCAACCCGGTCACCGACCCGTACGTCCAGGGCGCAGGCCGCGTCCGGCCGGACAAGATGACCGACCCCGGTCTGGTCTACCCCTCGGGTGACCGTGACTGGCTGGGCTACCTGGAGGGTGTCGGCTACGACACCGGCACCGGGGTCGCCGCCATCGACCCGAGCAACTACAACACCCCGTCGATCGCCATCGGGTCGCTGCTGAAGACCCAGACGGTGACCCGCCGGGTGACCGCCGTGAAGCCCGGTCTCTACCGGGCGACGGCGAGCATCCCCGGGGTGAACGTCTCGGTCAGCCCGTCGATCCTGTCGTTCAACGCGGCGGGAGAGACCCGGACCTTCCGGGTCACCTTCACCAACAGGAGCGCCGAGTTCGATCAGGCCGCCAGTGGCTTCCTGACCTGGAAGGGCGCCGGCACCACCGTCCGGAGCCCGATCGTCGTCACCCCCAAGGTGGTCGACGCCCCAGACAGCGTGGCCGGATCCGGAGCCTCCGGCTCGGTCAAGTTCTCGGTCACGCCGGGCGTGGCCGGGGCGTTCCCGATCACCGCCTCCGGGCTGCAGTCGGGGTCGGCCCAGAGCGGCGACCTCAAGGCCGGTGCCGAGTCCGTGCTGCCGGTCACCGTGCCGACCGGCGCCAAGGTGGCGCAGTTCAGCGTCCGTACGCCCAACACGGCCGCGGACCTCGATCTGTACGTCTACCAGGTGGTCGGCGGAGCGGCGACGCTCGTCGGCCAGTCGGCCACCGGGTCGGCGAACGAGACAGTGGTGCTGAAGGCCCCGGCTGCCGGGACCTACCTGGCCCGGGTGATCGGGTTCGCCAACGCGCCGGGGACGTCGTCCACGCCGTTCACCTTCCGGGGGGCCTCGGTCCAGTCCGGCGCCGGTGAGGGCAACTTCGCGGTCTCGCCGGCGAACCCGCGGGCCACGATCGGCAAGCCGATCACGCTGACGGCCAGCTGGTCGGGTCTGCAGGCCGGCACGCCGTACCTGGGGTGGATCGAGTACCCCGACGGCAGCGGGACCATCGTCACCGTCAACTGAGTCACCGAGCCCGATCAGCCGAGGGCCGACCGGCCGCGCACCCCGCGCGACCGGTCGGCCCTTCGGCTTTCCCGCACGAGTGACGAGGGCCGACCCGGACTGTTACTGTCGGGCCCACTGGGGCGCCGCCGGGGATTCGGGGGGAACGGGGTCGCAGCGTCACTCGTGAAGGAACCCACATGTCTTCAGCGACCCCAGCGCGCTGCCGGCGGAGCGCGATCGCGCTCGCGCTCATCCTGTCCGCGGTGCTCACCTTCGGCGTCAGCCCGGTGGCCTCGGCCGACCCGCCCGAGGTGCCGGACGTCCCGGTCCCGAGCGGCGCGAGCCGGCCGGGTGA
>JBMDXL010000308.1:0-1871 GCA_048594465.1 Microlunatus sp.
CTGACCGACCGGTGGGGCGAGCCGGGGATGGAGCTGCCCGACCGGATCTTCATCTTCCGCAAGCCGCTGCTGGCCTTCTGCGACGACGAGGAGATGCTGGTCGACGAGGTCCGGATCACCGTGGTGCACGAGATCGCCCACCACTTCGGGATCGACGACGCCCGCCTGCACGCCCTCGGCTACGCCTGAGTTCCGCTCCGCCTGAGCGGTGCGCACGGTCGCCCGGGCGCGGACGCGGCGCCACGGTCGGGCCGCCGTCGGCCCGGGGCCGTGGCTGGTCACCTCTCACGGCTGGCGTGTCGGGGACAGGGTCACCGGGGTGAGGAGCGGGGGTCCGACGCAGACCAACCTGTGCCGCCACGGGCTCCGAATACCCAGTGCAGCGTCCGAGCTCTCGACGCTGACTCTCGAAGGAGCTGCACCATGTCCGCACCACGCGTCGACGCCACCCGCATCCGCGACCACGTCGTGCGACTGCAGGACAAGCACCCACCCATCGACCTCGCCTCGGCCGATTACGCCACCCGCGACGCCAACCGGGTCCGCCGCCGGTTCGCCCAGCCCCTCGCCTTCATGGCGCGGGTCGAGATGGAGGTCGAGCGGAACGTGCTGGAGCTGGCGATGATGCTCCCCGGCGTCAGTGAGACCGACCGCCTGTTCTACCAGGACGTGTGGGCTCCGCAGGAGCAGCACCACGGGGTCCTGCTCGACACCTTGGTGCAGCGTCTCGACCTGCCCTCGGTCCCCACGGAGCTGGAGCCCTCCCGCCGGATCAAGGTGCTCGGCGCCCTTGCCCACGTGCCGGCGGTGCAGGAGGTCATCCGGTTCCTGTACTACCTGACGGGGGCGGCGACGGAGAAGTCGGCGATCATCGCCTACCAGATCATGGGCACCGAGCTGGGTCGGATGGGGGAGACCGCGCTGCAGCAGACCATCATCGAACCGATCAAGACGCAGGAGCCGGGCCACTTCGCGTTCTACCGGATGAGCGCCCAGGAGATGGTCGAGTCCGGCAGCCTTGCTCCCTGGCAGCTGGCGCTGGCGCGGCTGCTGCGGTCGAAGGCGTTCTCGTTGGTGGGCGTGGGCTCGGCCGAGCAGCAGGCTGACTTCGGCGGCGTGATGGTCAGTCTGGGCCTGGACGCGGATCTGGAACGCACCGTCCGTGACATCACCTTGGTGGAGCGTCAGCTGCTCTGGGCCGAGCGGCAGGGGATGACGGTGCCGGGCTACGCCCTCAAGGCGTTCCGAGAGGCGATCGAGTCGTTCCGCGGGCGGGCTCTGGCGCCGGTTCTCGCGGCCTAGACACAGGGCTGGCCCGAGGTCCCGAGAAGTGCTTCGAGGTGACCGCGGGTGTGTCCGCGGGGACGCAGTGACCGGTCCGGTCGACGATGTCGTCGGAAGGGGTGTGCTGGTGCACCACCGGGCGTACAGTCGGCTGGGACCGGCCACGCGAGTCCCTCCGCCGGAGGCGCGTCGCGCTCCCGTCGTAAGTCACCGTGCGAGAGCCGAGGTCAGGCAGGACGGGGCGATGATGCATGACGGCTGACCGGGTCGGGTGCCCCGACCGTCCGACTGCTCCCACCGGCGAGGTCGAGCTGGCCCTGCTCGACGCCGACGGTGTCGTGGTGGCCGTCAACGACGCCTGGCTCGCGTTCTCCGCCACCAACGGTGGGGACAGCAGCCGAACGGGCGTGGGGGTGTCCTATCTGGACGTGTGCGACCGTGCCGGCGACGCCGTCTCGGCCGAGGTCGCTGCGGGTATCCGCGCGGCCGTCGCGGGGGACCTGCCGGCGCCGATGGTGGTGGCGATCCCGTGCGACGCGCCGGACCGGCCGCGGAGCTTCGACCTGCTGGTGTCCTCCCGGTACGAC
>JBMDXL010000309.1:0-9694 GCA_048594465.1 Microlunatus sp.
GGGCGCACGGCACCGGTCGAGGACGAAGTGGGTCGGTCGCGGACGGCCGGACCGAGGAGGAGTCGCTTCCGGGCAGGCCGGAGCCCGACTCCGCGGGTGCCGGACCCGCGGAGTCGGGACCGGCCGGCTGAGGAGCCGACCGGGTGAGGGGTTGACCGCGTGGGTCAGGCCAGGGTGGACAACGCCGAGGCGTCCCCCGGGCGCGGGGTCGAGGCGACGCCATCGACACTCACCGGCACGTCACCGGCCAACGTGATGCGGTGCAGGACGCGCTTCTGGGTGCCGTAGTCGTCCACGCCGTAGTGCTCGGTGGCCCGGTTGTCCCAGATGGCGAGGTCGCCCGGCGACCAGGTCCAGCGGACGGTGTTCTCCAGCCGGGTGACGTGCCGCTGGATGAGGTTGAAGATGTCGGTCGAGTCGTGGGTGTTGAGCCCGACGATGCGCTTGATGAAGGGGCCGGCCAGGATGGCCCGCTCACCGGGCTCCGGGTGCACCCGGACGAGCGGGTGCTCGGTCTCGAACACCTGCGAGGCGAACTCGTCGCGGTAGGCCTGCTCGGCCACGTCGATGCCGCCGATCCGCTTCTCGTCGCGCTCGGCCACGTAGTCGTACAGGTTGGTGTGCACGGCCCACAGCCGATCCACCAGCGCCTTCAGCGCCGCGGAGAGCCGCTCGTACGCCGTCACCGTGTTGGCCCAGGCCGTGGTCCCGCCGTAGGCCGGCAGGTCGATGGCCCGGAGCACGCTGATCGCGGGGATGCGGTCCACGAAGGTGACGTCGGTGTGCCAGCTGTTGGCCTTGCCGTGGTCGGAGTTGATCGGCAGCACCCCGTGCTCGTTGCCGCGCACCGTCGGGTGCGGCAGCGTGGGCTGACCGAGCAGCGAGGCGAACTCGTACTGCCCGGCGTCGTCGAGATGATCTTGTCCGGAGAAGAAGATCACCTTGTGCTGCAGGAGTGCACGGCGGATCTCGGCGACGGTCTCGGCGTCGAGGTCACCGCCCAGGCGGACGCCGCCGATCCGGGCGCCGATGGACTCGGCCACCTTCGCGACGGTGATCCGGCTGTAGTCCTGGCCGGCGAGGTCGAGGTCGCCGACGGTGAACGGGGCACGGTCCTGGGTGATGGTCATGGGGGGTCCTCTCGATCATGATCAGGGTCTGGTCTGGACGGGGCCTGGGTCCGACCGCTCACGGGTCGGGCAGGCGGTTCGAACGGGTGTGGGGTGAAGCAGGTGGGGGCCGGACGGGCAGCGTCACCGAGACGTTCGGTGAGGTCGGCGCGGCGGCACAGAGCTCGGCGCCGACGCCTGGCGGTGGTCGTCGGTCAGCGACGACGACACCAGGGCCGCCCGCCCGACCGACACCGTCGGCCCGCGTGGTCCCTGGTTTCCATGGCTACACACTAGGGATTATCAAGAACTCCCCGCCACTCATTCTCGATGAGTGAGACAGGTGTTCGCTCCGCGAGACGGAACGGCCTCTCGTACGATGCACCCCGTGAAGATGCCAGTCGCCGAGACGCAGGTCGACGTCCGGCTGGTGCGGGCGCTGCTCGAGGCTCAGCACCCCGATCTGACCGGCCCGCTGCGGGAGGTCGGCCACGGCTGGGACAACGTGATCTTCCGGCTGGGCGACGACCTGGCCGTCCGCCTGCCCCGCCGGGCGGTCGCGGTCCCGCTGATCAGGCACGAGCAGCGCTGGCTGAGCGGGCTGGCGCCCCGGCTACCGATCCCCGTCCCCGTGCCGGTCCGCGTCGGTGTGCCCGGCCCGCTGTTCGGGTGGCCCTGGTCGATCGTCCGCTGGCACCCCGGGCAGCCGCTCTCCGGCGTCGACGTGCGGGAGCGCCGACCGTACGCCCGACCGCTCGGCACCTTCCTGGCCCGGCTGCACGTGCCGGCACCTCCGGAGGCGCCCGCCAACCCGGTCCGGGGGATCCCGCTGCGTCGGCGCGGGCCGGCGTTCGCCCAGCACGTCCGCGCTCTCCCGGCCGCTCGTCGCCGCGATCTCGAGCGCCGCTGGCACCGGCTGGTGGACACACCCGTCTGGTCCGGTCCCCCGCAGTGGCTGCACGGCGACCCGCATCCGGGCAACGTGCTGGTCGACCGGGATGCACCGGTCGCGGTGATCGACTTCGGTGACCTGACCGCCGGTGATCCCGCCACCGACCTCGCCCTGGGTTGGCTGGCCTTCGACGCCGCCGGGCGAGGTGCGTTCCGGACCGCGTACGCCGCGGAGCGCCCCCTGGACACCGACACCTGGACCCGGGCCCGCGGCTGGGCGCTGTGCCTGGCGGTCGCCCTGCTGGCCCACAGCGACGACGCACCGGTGCTGGCCGCCGTCGGTCGCCACGCCCTGGACCAGGTCCTCGCCGACGAGGACGGGTCCGCCGCGCCGACCGGCTCCTAGGCGCCCGGCACGTGGTCGCGCCAGCTGTGCTGCGGCTCGTAGCCCAGCAGCCGGCGGGCCTTGGCGATGGACAGCAGGGTGTCGTGCGGTCCGATCTCCCCCCGCACCTCGACGTCGGGGAAGACCTCGGCCAGCAGCTCGGCGTTCGGCCGCTCCATCACCGTGTCGGCGTTGGCGATGACGAACACCTCGCAGCCGGTGAGGGTCGCCTCCAGCGCCAGCCGCACGGCCTGGGCCCCGTCCCGGGCGTCGATGTAGCCCCACAGGTTCCACTTGCGGAGGGTGGCGTCGGCCTGGAAGTCGGGGAACCGGTCGTAGTCGGCCGGGTACATCACGTTGGAGAAGCGCAGCCCGATCATGCTCAGCGACGGGTCGCGGCGGCACAGCTGCGCGGCCATCGTCTCCTCCATGGTCTTGACCAGCGAGTACGTCGACTCCGGCCGTGGCGGGTAGTCCTCGTCGACCGGGACGTACGGCGGCGGGGTGTCGAACGGCAGACCCAGCACCGTCTCGCTGGACGCCCAGACGATCTTGGTCAGACCGGCCCGGCGCGCAGCGCTCACCACGTTCCACGTCGCGGACATGTTGTTGCTGAACGTGGCGTGGTCACCCACGAGGCCCGGGGCGGGGACCGCCGCGAGGTGCACGACCGCGTCGACCCGGTCGTAGCGCTCCTCCACCCCCAGCATCGCGTCGAGCACCTGGCCGTAGTCGGTCAGGTCGACCGGCACGTGGATGGCGTCGCCCCCGGCCGGCGCCCGGTCGAAGACCACCACCTCGTAGCCGTGCTCCAGCAGGTCCGTCACGCACGCGCGGCCGAGCTTGCCCGCTCCCCCGGTCACCACCACAGTCGTCATGGGGTGATCCTCCCCCACCCGACCACCGCGGCACGACAGCCGCGCGGGACGACCGTCACCGCGCCAGCGAGGCGTCGTCGCCCACCAGGTCGGCCGGCCGATCGACCTCCGGGTCGGTGCCGCGCAGACGGGCCACGGCCCGCATCCCGTGGTAGACGGCCAGGGCGCCGAACGACCCGAGACCGATCGCGCCGAGGGTGAGCTCACCGAGGACCAACGAGAATCCGCCGATGCCCAGGATGAGACCGATGCCGGCGGTCAGCAGGTTGGTGGGTGAGGAGAAGTTCACCCGGTTCTGGACCCAGATCCGGGCGCCCAGCACGCCGATCATCCCGTAGAGCACCACCCCGGCCCCGCCCAGCACGCCACCGGGGATGGAGGCCGCCAGGGCGCCGAACTTGGGGCACAGCCCGAGCAGCACCGCGAAGACCGCGGCCACCCAGTAGGCCAGGGTGCTGTAGACCCGGCTCGCCGCCATCACGCCGATGTTCTCCGCGTACGTGGTCGTCGCGGTGCCACCACCGGCGCCGGCCAGGGTGGTGGCCACCCCGTCGGCGAACAGGGCCCGGCCCAGGTAGCGGTCCAGGTTCGTGCCGGTCATGGCCGCGACCGTCTTCACGTGGCCGACGTTCTCGGCGACCAGCACCAGCACCACCGGCAGGAAGAGCCCCCACGCCGCCGAGGTGACCTGGGGACCGTGGAAGGTCGGCAACCCGATCCACGGAGCCGCCGCCACCCCGGACAGGTCGACCGACCCGTTGAGCGCGGCCGCGACGTAGCCCACCGCCACGCCGAGGACGATGCCGAGACGACCGACCAGCCCGCGGAACAGCACCGTGATCGCCAGCACGGCGATGATCGTGACCACCGCCTCGACCGGTCCCGACTCCACGTTCGCCTTGGCCGCGGTGGCCAGGTTGAAGCCGATCAGGGCGACGATGGTCCCGGTGACCACGGGCGGCATCACCCGGGGGATCCAGCCGGCCCCGGCCACGTGCACCACGGCCCCGACCACGGCCAGGGCGATGCCGGTGATCAGGATCCCGCCCAGGGCCAGGGAGATCGCGGACCCGTCCAGGGCGGTCTGCCCCTGGGCCAGCGGGGCTATCGCCGCGACCGGGGCGAGCAGGGCGAAGCTGCTGCCCAGGTAGCTGGGCACCCGGTTGCCGGTGACCAGCAGGAAGACCATGGTCCCGATGCCGGAGAAGAGCAGTGCGGTCGAGGTCGGGAAGCCCATGATCACCGGCACGATGAACGTCGCGCCGAACATGGCCACCACGTGCTGCAGCCCGATGCCGACGGTGATCGGCAACGAGAGCCGCTCGTCCGGGGCCACCACCGTGCCGGGGTCGATGCTGCGGCCGTCGCCGTGCAGCTTCCAGGTGAACACGTCCTTGATCGTCACGCGCGTTGCCCTCCGGCCTCGAGTGGCACCGCCCCACGCGGTCCGGACACCTGTATAGCGGCGTCACCGCCCGACGACGGCCCGACAGGCCGCTGGGCCGTCAGGGCAGGTAGTAGGTCGGGTTCGGCAGCTTCACCGTCCGGTCGGCGTACCCACCGAGCAGGTCGCTGAACTGGTCGCCGTAGTTGGCGACGACGTCGTAACCGAGGTCGTCGACGACGTGCCTGCGCGTCAGCGACTTGTACTCGACGGTCGTGCAGACGCCGTCCGCGCACGGGGTGCCGGCCAGCCACGGACGGTCGGTGGGCACGGTTCCGCTGCGCCACTTGGTGAAGAACAGGGGCGCGGTGAAGCCGGTGTAGCCGACCTTGGCCAGGTTGCCCAGGGTGGCGGCCTTCTGGGTGTCGTTGCGGCCGGTCAGCCCGATGACCGCGCAGCCGGACGCCCGGACCGCCGCGACCAGGTCGACCATGCCGGGCGTCGCCGGGAAGCGCTGCGGCTGCACCCAGTCGCGGTCCTGGACGACCGGGTCGAAGACGAACTGCATGTCCGCGTCCTCCATGTCGTAGGTCCACAGCGTGGTGTCGTCGGTGTCCAGCACGACGGCGGGCTTCTGACCCTGGCGCTGGGCCCGGGCGCAGACCCCGGTCAACCGCGTGGTCTGCCGGGCGGTGAGCCTCGCCAGCTCCTCGATGTAGGGCGAGTCGACCTTGGCGGCGACACCGGCGGTGGCGCCGTAGTAGGTGCGGATCGTCGACTTCACGATGTCGACGTTGGGGATCCCCTCCCCGCCCGCGGTGCGGCCGCTCGAGCCGTCCGCAGCCATCCGGAAGTGGGACCGGGGCGCGTACCGGCGATCGGCCGGGGTGCCGTCGAGGTCGGGGCTGGGCAGGAAGTACGTCGGGTTGGGCAGCTTCAGCGTCCGGTCGGCGTAGCCGCCCTGCAGGTCGGACCACTGGTCGCCGACGTTGAGGACGATGTCGTAGCCGAGGGACTCGATGTGGCGGCGGGTGTTGGCCTTGTACTCCACGGTGGTGCAGGACCCGTCCCCGCAGGGGGTGCCGGCGAACCAGGTCCGCCGCGGGTCGGCCGTGGTGGGGGTCGTGCCGCTGACCCACTTGGTGAAGAAGCGGTCGGCGGCGAACGGCCGGTAGCCGACCTTGGTCAGGTTGGCCAGGGTGGCCGCCTTCTGGCCGTCGTTGCGCCCGGTGAGACCGAACACGGTGATGCCCAGGGCGCGGGCGGTGTTCACGAAGCGGACCATGCCCGGGGTGGCGGGGAACCGCTGGTCCTGCACGTACGCGTCCTGGAGGACGGGGTCGAAGACGAACTGCATCCCCGCGTCCTCCATGTCGTAGGTCCACAGCATGGTGTCGTCGGCGTCGACCACGATGGCGGGCTTCCGGTGCCGTGCCCCACCGTGCTTCGCCGCCGTGCGCTCGGCCCGGGCGACCTTCTCCAGGTAGCGCCACGGCTCCCGGGTGAGAGCCGTCATCTCCGCGATGTAGGGCGAGGACGACTTGTCCGCGATGCCGTTGGTGGCCCCGTAGTAGGTGCGGACGGTCGACTTCACCGAGTCGATGTTGGGGATGCCCGCACCACCCTCGGTCCGTCCGCTGGAGCCGTCCGGCGCCATCGTGAACTGGGTGCGCGGGGCCAGCCGGGCGGTGGATGCCTCGGGGTCCGCGGAACCGGTGTGGGCCGCCGCGGGCGTCCCGGCGAGACCGACCAGGGCGACAACGGCGGCCAGAGCCGCGGTCCCGGCCCGGAGGAAAGGCGTACGCATTGATAGGTCTCCTATGCGTGAGGCAACCCGGGCACCGTAACCCGGTGCACCCGTCCACGGGAACCCTCCAGCGGCACCGGGGACCGGATCAGCCCAGGCGCTCGTGCAGATAGCACCAGCGCCAGGTCTCCCCGGGCTCGAAGCTGCGCATCACCGGGTGACCGGTCTGCTGGAAGTGCCTCGTCGCGTGCCGCCCGACCGAGGAGTCGCAGCAGGCCACGGTGCCGCAGGTCAGGCACAGGCGCAGGTGAACCGGTCGGGTGCCCTCGCGGACGCAGTCCTCGCACCGGTCCGAGGTCGGGGACACGTCGGCCGCGGCGTCCTCGAGGTCCCGACACGGTCCCTCCTCCACCCGCGGCACCTCGACCGGGCCGCCCTCGTCGAAGAACTCCGCCCGCTCGCTGGCCAGCGTCAGCATCGACTCCTCCACGTCGAGGGAGCCGAGCACCTCCTCGATCACGGCGTGGTCGATGATGCCGGTCGAGCGGATCCGCAGCACCTCGGACCGCTCGGCGGCGATGGTGGCCAGCCGCAGGCGGCGGTACTCCTCCGCCGGGGTCTGGGAGTCGTTGGTGCCGAGCCGCTCCCAGAGGGCCTCGGGACGGGCGGCCACCCGGTCGCGGACCCGCTGGATCACCTCCGGGTCGTCGTCCGGGCCGGTGAGGGTGTCGAGCTGGGTCAGGGCCGCGTTGCTGGCGGTCTGCAGCACGGTGGCGGCCTGCAGGGCGTCGGAGCGGGGATCGGGTCCGCGCAGCCCGAGTCGGCGGACCAGGTAGGGCAGCGTCAGGCCCTGCAGCAGCAGGGTCCCGGCCACCACGACCATGGCGCCGAAGACGAGGACGTCGCGGGATTCCAGGTCGACCGGGATCAGCAGCGCCGTCGCCAGCGTCACCACCCCGCGCAGACCGGCCCACCCGAGGACGATCGAGTACGAGAGCGGAGACGGCTCCCGGCCGCGACGGGCCAGCAGTGGGGCGCGACCGAGCAGCACCCAGACCATCCGGATCAGCATCACCCCCACCAGCACCGCCACGCAGAAGGCGGCGATCCGTCCGGCCGGGAGCGCGCTCGTGCCCATGTTCCCGATGATCTGCCGGGCCTGCAGCCCGATCAGCAGGAAGACCGCGTTCTCCAGCACGAACTGCACGGTGCTCCAGTTGACCCGTTCGCTGAGACGGGACAGACCGCTCTGCACCACCGGCGACTTGTGCCCGAGGATCAGGCCGGCCACCACGGTGGCGATCACGCCGGACCCGTGGAAGTCGGAGAAGATGATCTCCTCGGCGGGCAGGTAGGCAGCCCACGGCACCATGAACGAGATCGCGGTGTCGAAGACCGGCTGGGTGATCCTCTTGCGCACCGCGGTGGCCAGGGCGGCGACGACGAACCCGACCAGGGCGCCCCCGGCCGCCGCCACCAGGAAGCCGGCGGCCACCTCGGCGGCAGTCACCGTGCTGGCGATGGCCACCAGTCCCACCCGCACGCAGGTGATGGCGGTCGCGTCGTTGAGCAGCGACTCGCCCTCGAGGATGGTGACCAGCTGGCGCGGCATTCCCACCCGGCGGGCGATGGTGGTGGCCGCCACCGCGTCCGGCGGGGCGACCACCGCGCCGAAGGCGAAAGCCAGGGCGAACGGCACCGGCAGGATCAGCCAGGTGATCAGCCCGATGGCCAGGGCGGTGACGGCCACCAGGAGCACCGACAGGTAGCCGATCGGTCGCCAGTTGGCCCGGATGTCCATCACCGAACTTCGGATGGCGGCCGCGTACAGCAGCGGCGGCAGGAAGCCGAGCAGCACGATGTCGGGACTGAGGGTCGGCTCCTGGATGAACGGGACGAACGAGGCCCCGATGCCGACCAGCATCAGCAGCAGCGGCGCCGAGAACCGGATCCGCTCCGCCAGGGCCGTCACGGCGACCACCGCGGCGGCGATGGCGAGGATGCTCAGGGCGATGTGCACGGGGGTCATGGTGCCACCCGGACGAGCGGTCGCCCACCGACTCGGTCCGGCCTGGGCAGCCCGGGCCGCCGCCGCGGGGACCCGCGTGCGGCCGGCTCAGCCCAGGTCGCGTCGCGGGGCGGTCACGACCTGCGGATCCAGACCCGTGGCCTCGGGCGGCGCGCTCCGCCAGGTGCCGAGGACCGACCCCACGATGATCAGCGGGAAGCCGAGCAGCAGCCCGGTGGTGATCGGTTCCCCCAGCACCAGGGCGCCCAGTCCGATGGCCACCGCCGGGTTGACGTACGTGATCAGGGTCATCCGGGCCGGACCGGCCTCCGCGATCAGGGCGAACATGACCAGGAACGCCACAGCGGTGCAGACCACCGCCAGCACCACCACCGAGCCGACCGCCGCCGGGCTGACGGTGGCCGGTCGCAGCACGACGGCGAAGGGAGCGTAGACCACGGCGGCGATGAGCAGCGACGCCGTGATCACCCCGAGGGGCGGCAGGTCCGCGAGCTGCCGGCTGATGATGATCGGTCCGATGGCGTAGCCGATCACCACGCCCAGGATCTGCAGGATGGCCACGAAGTCCTCGACGTGGACGTCGAGACCGACGAGCAGCGCCACCCCGGCCAGACCGATCAGCAGACCGGCGACCCGACGCGGGCCGAGCCGGTCCTGGCCCGTGGCCGTCAGGATGACTGCGGCCACGATCGGCACCATGGCGATCAGCAGACCCGTGGTCGAGCTGGACAGCCGGGTCTCGGCGTGACCGAGCAGCACCCACGGGCCGACGATCTCCAGCCCGGTGTAGAGCAGCAGCCAGCGCCAGTGCGCCCGCAGGGGCGCCAGGGCCCGGGAGCGGAGCGCGAACGGCAGCAGCAGCAGGGCACCCAGGGCCGTCCTCCCGAACGCCACCACCACCGGGTCGAGCTCGGTGACCGCGATCCGGATGAACAGGTACGGGATGCCCCAGCACAGACTGAGCGTGCCGAACAGCAGCCAGCCGCGTCGGGTCACCGGGCACCTTCGGGATTGCCGGGGGGCTCCAGCACCCGGACCGGCGCCCCGGCCAGGAACGCCTCGATGTCCTCCACGGCGCCCCGGTAGAACAGCGCCATCCCCGCGCGGGTGACGTAACCCAGGTGCGGGGTGGCCCTGCTCGTCGGTCTCGACGTGCACGCCGACGACTTCGTGGCCATCTTGCAGATCCTCGGGGTCGTGGTCGGCTACGCGATCGGACCGATCATCATCAGCCGGCAGCTCGCGGACCTGCCGCCCCTCGGGGTGATCAC
>JBMDXL010000031.1:0-7845 GCA_048594465.1 Microlunatus sp.
GGTCGCCGAGGCGGTGGCCCGGACCGGCTTCACCGCTCCCGCGGTGGTGCCCGAGCAGGCCGCGCCCGATCCGGACTTCCCCACCGTCGGCTTCCCCAACCCCGAGGAGCCGGGCGCCATCGACCTGGCCCTGGCGCTGGCGCAGCGGACCGGCGCCGACCTGGTGGTGGCCAACGACCCGGACGCGGACCGGTGCGCGATCGCGGCGCCGGTCGACGGGACCTGGCGGATGCTGCGCGGCGACGAGCTGGGTGCGCTGCTGGGTGACGACGCCCTGCGCCGCGGTGTCCAGGGCACGTACGCGTGCTCGGTGGTCTCCAGCTCGCTGCTGTCGACCATGGCCGCGGCGTACGGGCAGCCCTCCGCGGTGACTCTCACCGGGTTCAAGTGGATCGGCCGGGTGCCGGGACTGGCCTTCGGTTACGAGGAGGCCATCGGCTACTGCGTCGACCCCGCGGCCGTGCCGGACAAGGACGGCATCTCGGCGCTGGTCCGGGTCCTCACCCTGGCGGCCGGTCTGCGGGCCGAGGGCCGCACGGTGGCCGACCGGCTGGACGAGATCGCGACGAGGTACGGGGTCTACGAGACCGACCAGCTGTCGGTCCGGGTCGAGGACCTGTCGGTGATCACCACGGCGATGACGAGGCTGCGGGCGCACCCACCCGCCACGCTGCTCGGTGACCCCGTGCAGGTGGTCGACCTGGCCGCCGGCACCGACGAGCTGCCGCCGACCGACGGGGTGCTGCTGGCCGGCGACCTGGTCACCGTGGTCGTCCGGCCGTCGGGCACCGAACCGAAGCTGAAGTGCTATCTGGAGGCGCGGGTGCCGCGCGCTCGCGCCGTGGACCTGGCGACGGACCGGCGACGGGCCCGGGAGATGCTCACCGGGCTGCGGACCGAGATGACCGGGACCCTGGGACTGTGAGGATCTGGTCGGGTACAACCCCCGCCGTTCTCAACGTATAGCGCAGTGGGGGGCTTGCCGCAAGACCCCGTAGCAGCGGCAGAATCCGGGCTCCCCCACCTCTGGAGCCGCGTGTGCGCCCCTTTGACCTGCCCCCTCACCTGGCCGCCAAGGCCGATCCCGCCGTGATCGCCGACGACCAGCGACACCTGGCCGACGTCACCGCCACCCTGGCCGCCCAGATCGTCACCCTGGCCGGCCGGCTCGACGACCTGCGGGCCGCTCCCGGCGGGATCGGTCGGGCCGCCGCCGACCGCGACCGGGAGATCCACCGCCTGAGCAGCCGCCTGCGACTGCTGCGGCGCTTCGGGCTCGACCTGTGCCTGGGCCGGCTGGTGTACGCCGACGAGCCCGAGCCCGTCTACATCGGCCGGATCGGGCTCAGCGACGCGAGCGGCCGCCGGCTGCTGATCGACTGGCGCGCCGAGGCCGCCGAGCCGTTCTTCGCCGCCACCCACGCCCGCCCGCTCGGTCTGGTCAGCCGTCGGCGCTACCGCTGGGACCAGGGCCGGATCGTCGACTACACCGACGAGGTGCTCGCCCCCGACGGGCTGGTCGGGCCCGCCGCCCTGGACGCCCGGTCCGCCTTCATCGCCGGTCTCGGCGTCAGCCGCACCCCGCAGATGCGCGACGTGCTGGCCACCATCGCCGCCGACCAGGACGCGATCATCCGGGCCTCCTCGCGGGGTCCGCTCGTCGTCGACGGTGGCCCCGGCACCGGCAAGACCGTGGTCGCTCTGCACCGGGCCGCCTACCTGCTCTACGCCGACCCGCACGTCGACGACCGCCGCGGTGGGGTGCTGTTCGTCGGACCGCACCGGCCCTACCTGGCGTACGTGGCCGACGTGCTGCCCGGTCTCGGCGAGGAGGGTGTGCAGACCTGCACGCTGCGTGACCTGGTCCCCGAAGGCGCCACCGCCGCCGCGGAGCGCGATCCCGAGGTCGCACGGCTCAAGGCGTCGGCGGACCTGGTCGCGGCGATCGAGCCGGCCGTCGCGCTCTACGAGGAGCCGCCCACCCGGTCGGTCGTCGTCGAGACGCGCTGGGGCGAGGTCGAGATCGGACCCACGGACTGGACCGAGGCCTTCGCCGCGCCGGATCCGGGCACGCCCCACAACCTCGCCCACGACCAGATCCTCGCGTCGCTGGCGGAGATCGTCGCCGACCAGCTCGACCCCGACGAGCGGGAGGACCTCTCGGTCGACGCCCTGCGCTCCGAGCTGCGCCGGGACGAGGAGCTGGCCGACACCCTCAGCCGCGCCTGGACCCTGATCGAGCCCACCGACCTGGTCGCCGACCTGTGGTCGGTGCCGGCGTACCTCCGCCGCTGCGCCCCCTGGTTGAGCAGCGAGCAGATCAGCCGGCTGCAACGGACCACCCCAGACGCCTGGACGGTGTCGGACCTCCCGCTGCTGGACGCGGCCCGGAGGCGCCTGGGCGATCCCGAGACCGCCCGGCGGGCCCGCCGACGCGCGGCGGCCGTGGCCGCCGAGCGGGCCTACCTGGATGACGTCATCGGTCATCTCCTGGACGCGGTGGTCGACCCGGGCGACGACCTGATCATGCTCAAGGGCGAGGACCTGCGGTCGGCCCTGGTCCACACCGACGGTCTCGTCGAGGCCGACCCGGACCTGCTCGCGGGTCCCTTCGCGCACCTGGTCGTCGACGAGGCGCAGGAGCTGACGGACGCGGAGTGGCAGATGCTGCTGCGGCGGTGCCCGTCCGGCAGCCTCACCGTCGTCGGCGACCGCGCGCAGGCCCGCCGGGGCTTCCCCGAGAGCTGGGTCGAGCGGCTGGAGCGGGTCGGGTTGTCCCGGATCCGTCAGACCCACCTGACCATCAACTACCGCACCCCCGCGGAGGTGATGGACGTGGCGGAGCCGGTGATCCGGGCCGTGCTCCCCGACGCCAACGTGCCGACGTCGGTCCGTCGCGGCGGCGTGGGCGTCCGCCACGGCTCGCCGGCCGATCTCGCCGCGGTGGTGGACGCCTGGCTCACGGCGCACGCGGACGGCATCGCCGCCGTGATCGCGGAGCCGGCCGCGGCGGTCGACTCGCTGCCGTCGTCCGAGCGCGTCCGGCGGCTGACCCCGCGGCTGGCCAAGGGGCTCGAGTTCGACCTGGTCGTCCTGGTCGAGCCGGCGACCTGGGGCACCGGCGTCCAGGGCGCCGTCGACACGTACGTGGCCATGACCCGGGCCACCCAGCAGCTCGTCGTCCTGGAGGACCCGGCGCGAGCCGCTGAAGTCGATAGCGGCGACAATCTCTGACCTCAGACTGCGTGTTGACCACGATTATTAGCGCCATCAGATGGCAAGACGCTACGATCTTCGGCATCGACCTGCGGTGGGCACCGGTGCTCACCCCGACCAGGAGGTGCCCGATGGCCGAACGCGTACAGATCAGCCCCGACGAGGTCCACGCAGCGTTGGCGGCCCACGTGCTGACCGACGGCATGTCGCTGGTGCTCGACCTCCAGGCCAGCCGCGGCTCGCGGATCGTCGACGCCCGCTCGGGTCAGCGCTACCTGGACCAGTACACCTTCTTCGCCTCCGCCCCGCTCGGCCTGAACCCGGCCGGCATCGTCGACGACCCGGCCTTCATGAGCGAGCTCGCGCAGGTCGCGGTGAACAAGCCGGCCAACCCCGACATGTACACCACCCAGTACGCGGAGTTCGTCGCGACGTTCACCCGGGTGGTCGGGGACCCGGCCCTGCCCCACCTGTTCTTCGTCGAGGGCGGGGCGCTGGCGGTGGAGAACGCGCTCAAGGTCGCCTTCGACTGGAAGAGCCGGCAGAACGAGGCCGCCGGGCGCTCGCCGCAGCTCGGGACCAAGATCATGCACCTGACCCGGGCCTTCCACGGCCGCAGCGGCTACACCCTGTCGCTGACCAACACCGAGCCGATCAAGACCGCGCGGTTCCCGACCTTCGACTGGCCGCGGATCGACGTACCGGCGATCACTTTCCCGCTGGCGGACCACCTGGCCGAGGTGGAAGCGGCCGAGGACCGCGCCTACGCACAAGCGAAAGCGGCCTTCGCGGCGCACCCGCACGACATCGCCGCGTTCATCGCCGAGCCCATCCAGGGTGAGGGCGGCGACAACCACCTCCGACCCGAGTTCTTCCGGCGGATGGCGCAGCTGGTCCATGATCACGACGCGCTGCTGATCTTCGACGAGGTGCAGACCGGGATGGGCACCACCGGCACCGCGTGGGCCTACCAGCAGCTCGGGGTGCAGCCGGACGTCGTGGCCTTCTCCAAGAAGGCGCAGCTCGGCGGCGTGATGGCCGGTGGCCGGGTGGACGAGGTCGCCGACAACGTGTTCGCCGTCTCCGGTCGGATCAACTCCACCTGGGGCGGCGGTCTGGTCGACATGGTGCGGTCCCGGCGGATCCTGGAGATCATCGAGACCGAGGGTCTGATCGAGGCGGCGACCGCCAAGGGCGAGCGCTTCCTGTCCGGGCTGCAGGCCGTGGCCGACGCCCACCCCGACCAGGTCACCAACGCCCGCGGTCGTGGACTGTTCCTGGCCCTCGACCTGGCCGACCGTGGTCTGCGCGACGCGGTGGTGACCGACCTGCACGACACCGAGCACGTCATCGTGCTCGCCTGCGGCGAGCGGTCCCTGCGCTTCCGTCCCGCCCTGTCCGTCACCATGGACGAGATCGACGAGGCCACCGGCGCCGTCGCCCGCTCCGTCCACCGTGTTCTTGATCAGCAGAGTCTGAAGGAGAAGAGCAAGTGAGCAGCACCCGTACGGTCTCCTCCGTCGTCGACGGCCGACCGGTCGCCGGCTCGACCATGATCACCAGCCGCAACCCGGCCCGCCCCGGTGAGGTCGTGGCCGAGGTCGGCCTGGCCGACGCCTCGGTCTTCCTCAGCGCCGCCGAGTCCGCCGACCGGGCCCAGGCGGACTGGGCCGCCGTCCCCGCCCCGGTCCGCGGCCGTGCCATCGCCCACATCGGCCGGCTGGTCGAGGCCAACGCCGAGGCCCTGGCCCGGATCGTCACCGCCGAGATCGGGAAGCCGTACGCCGAGGCGCTGGGTGAGGTGCGCGAGATCGTCGACACCTGCGACTTCTTCCTCGGCGAGGGTCGACGCCTGTACGGGCAGACCGTGCCCAGCGAGATGCCGGACAAGCAGCTGTTCACCCACCGGGTGCCGGTCGGCACCATGGCGGTGATCACCGCCGGGAACTTCCCGGTCGCGGTCCCCTCCTGGTACATCGTGCCGGCGCTGCTGGCCGGCAACACCGTGGTCTGGAAGCCGGCCGAGTACGCCGCTGCCAGCGCTGCGGCCCTGCACGACCTGTTCGTCCGTGGTGGCGGGCTGCCGGACGGGGTGCTCAACATCGTGCACGCCGACGGTGCCGCCACCTTCGGCGGTCTGGAGGCAGCGCTGGAGGCCGGCGTCGTGGACAAGGTGGGCTTCACCGGCTCGTCTGCCGTCGGTCGGGAGATCGGCGCCCTGACCGGCCGTCACCTGCAGACCGCCTGCCTGGAGCTCGGCGGCAAGAACCCGCTCGTGATCACCCCCAGCGCCGATCTGGACCTGGCCGTCGAGGGTGCGCTGTTCTCCGGCTTCGGCACCGGTGGTCAGCGCTGCACCAGCCTGGGCACGGTGATCGTGCACGCGTCGGTGCACGACGAGTTCCTGCGCCGGTTCAACGCCGCCGTCTCCGCCGCCCGGGTGGGTGACCCCACCCAGGACGTGCTGATGGGTCCGATGCTGGACGCGAAGTTCGCGGAGCGCTACGAGGAGTACCTGGGCTGGCTGCAGCCGCACCACGAGGTGCAGGGTCCGGCCGGACGGATCGACCACAACCACCCGCGGCACGGCTTCGTCGGCGAGGTCGGGGACGGGCTGTTCTACCACCCGGTGGTGGTCGACGGCGTCCGTCGCGGCGACCGGTTGTTCGAGGAGGAGACCTTCGGGCCGATCGTCGGTGTGACCACCTACGAGACGCTGACCGAGGCGATCGAGCTGGCCAACGCCCCGGGCTACGGCCTGTCGTCCGCCATCTACACCACCGACCCGTCCGAGGCGTTCACCTTCCGGGACGGGATCGGGGCCGGCATGGTGTCGATCAACAACTCGACGTCGGGCGCCGAGGCGCACCTGCCCTTCGGGGGCAACGGCAAGTCGGGCAACGGGTCCCGGCAGTCCGGCATCTGGGTGCTGGACCAGGTGACGCGCTGGAAGTCGGTCAACTGGGACTTCTCCGGACGGCTGCAGAAGGCGCAGATGGATGTCGTCGAGCTCACCCCGGAGCTGGACTTCCGGCTCGACGCCTGATCTCCTGCCCGTCATGGCGCGCACCCCCGACGAGGCCCTCGACGCGCACCTGCGCGCTGCCCTCGCCGCGATGTCCGCTCCCGTGGTCGCGCCGGCGACCACGGCGGCCAACCCGTCGGGAGCTGACGGCTCGGGAGCGGCGTGGTGGTGGGAGCTCTACCGGGCCCAGCTGCGGAGTCGGGAGCTGGACCTGGCGGCCCGCCGGCTGCAGCGGCAGGGCCGCGGCTTCTACACGATCTCTTCGGCCGGGCACGAGGCGAACGCGCTGGTCGCGCTGGCCCTGCGACCGAGTGACCCGGCGCTGCTGCACTACCGGTCGGGCGGCTTCTACTGCGCCCGGGCCGGTCAGGTCCCCGGCTCCACCCCGGTCCGCGACGTGCTGCAGGGACTGCTCGGTGCGGCCGACGAGCCGATCGCCGGCGGCCGGCACAAGGTGTTTGGGCACGGTGACCTCGCGATCATCCCGCAGACCTCGACCATCGCCTCGCACCTGCCGCGGGCGGTGGGGCTGGCCCTGTCACTGTCCCGGGCGCAGCGTCTCGGGGTGACCTCGGAGTGGCCGGCGGACAGCGTCGTGGTGACCTCGTTCGGCGACGCCTCGGCCAACCACTCGACCGCCGTCGGCGCGATCAACAGCGCCCTCAACGCGTCCTTCCGGGGACTGCCGGTCCCGTTGCTGTTCGTCTGCGAGGACAACGGTCTGGGCATCTCGGTGCCCACCCCGGACGGCTGGATCGAGCACGCGTACGGCTCCCGTCCCGGCCTCACCTACCTGGCCGTCGACGGTGCCGACCCCGAAGCCGCGCGGCCGGTGATCGAGGCAGCGGTGGCGACCGCCCGGCAGCGCCGGACGCCGGTGTTCCTGCACCTGCGGACGGTCCGCTACCTGGGTCACGCCGGCAGCGACGTCGAGATCTCCTACCGGAACCCCTCGGCGGTGGAGGCTGAGCTGGCCGCCGACCCGATCCTGGGCACCGCCCGGGCTCTCCGGCATCGAGGCGTCGCATTGGCTGAGCTGCTCGCCGAGGTCGACGCCGTACGTGAGGAGGTGGAGCTGAGCGCGGCCGATCTGGCCGGCGCTCCCCTGCTGCAGTCCTCCGGGCAGATCATCGCGCCGCTGTCCCCACGTCGCCCGGCGGAGGTGGCCTGCGAGGTCGCCAGGCTGAGTGACGGGCGCGCGAGCGCCGTCGACGCGGAACAGCCGCGTCGCACCCTGGCCGAGTCGATCACCGCGACCCTGGCCGAGCTGCTCCAGGCCGACCCACGGATCACCGTGTTCGGCGAGGACGTCGGCGCCAAGGGAGGCGTCTACGGCGTCACCCGCGGCCTGGCCCGCCGGTTCGGCCGGGCGCGGGTGTTCGACACCATCCTGGACGAGCAGTCGATCCTCGGCCTGGGACTGGGCGCCGGCCTCGCCGGACTGCTGCCGATCCCGGAGATCCAGTACCTGGCCTACCTGCACAACGCCGAGGACCAGCAGCGCGGCGAGGGTGCGACGCAGGCGTACTTCTCCGCGGGCCGCTACACCAACACGATGGTCGTCCGGGTGCCCGGGTACGCCTACCAGCGCGGCTTCGGCGGCC
>JBMDXL010000310.1:0-4739 GCA_048594465.1 Microlunatus sp.
CTGCGCGACGACATCCTCGACGGCCGGCTCCCCGGCCCGTCCCCCGCCGCCGCCGATCCTCCGGCTCCGTCGCCGGATCCGTCCCACACCCCCACGGAGGTGCGGCCGTGAGAGCCGTCATCGTCATGTTCGACAGCCTCAACCGCCACATGCTGCCGCCGTACGGCTCCGACGCGATCCACGCGCCGAACTTCTCCCGGCTCGCCGAGCGGACGGCCACGTTCGACAACGCCTACGCCGGCTCCATGCCCTGCATCCCGGCCCGCCGCGAGATGCACACCGGCCGCCACAACTTCCTGCACCGCAGCTGGGGGCCGCTCGAGCCGTTCGACGACTCGATGCCCGAGCAGCTCCGCGACGCCGGGGTCCACACCCACCTGGTGACCGATCACCCGCACTACTGGGAGGACGGCGGGGCCACCTACCATCCCCGGTTCAGCACCTGGGAGTTCCTCCGGGGGCAGGAAGGTGATCCGTGGAAGGGCGTCGTCGCCGAGCCGCCCGGTTCGCCGGGTTTCAAGGGCGCCATCCACCGACAGGACCAGATCAACCGGCGCTACATGGCCACCGAGGACCTGCACCCCCAGACGCTGACCTTCGACGCCGGACTGGAGTTCCTGCAGACCAACGCCGACGCCGACCGGTGGCTGCTGCAGCTGGAGACGTTCGACCCGCACGAGCCTTTCTTCACCTACGAGAACTATCTCCAGATGTACCCGGAGAACTACGACGGTCCCGACTTCGACTGGCCGCAGTACCGCCGGGTCATCGAGCCGGCCGACATGGTCACCCACGCCCGGAACTCCTACTCGGCCCTGGTCAGCATGTGCGACCGCAACCTCGGCCGGGTCCTCGACTTCTTCGACGAGCACGACCTGTGGTCCGACACCCTGCTGATCGTCAACACCGACCACGGCTTCCTCCTCGGCGAGCACGGCTGGTGGGCCAAGTCGGTGCAGCCGTGGTTCAACGAGCTGGTCCACCTGCCCCTGTTCGTGTGGGATCCCCGCCGACCCGAGACGGCCGGGACCCGCAGCGATGCCCTCGTCCAGACCGTCGACATCGCACCCACCGCCCTGCGCTTCTTCGACCTGATTCCGTCGCCGGACGTGGACGGCGTCGACCTGGGCGAGGTGCTGGCTTCGGGGGCGGCGCCCCGGACGGGTGCGCTGTTCGGCATCCACGGCGGACACGTCAACGTGACCGACGGCCGCTACGTCTACATGCGTGCACCTCTGACGCCGGCGAACGCGCCGCTCGAGGAGTACACGCTGATGCCGACGCACATGCGGTCCAGGTTCGGCGTGCACGAGCTGCGCGACGTCGAGCTGGCGGATCCGTTCCCGTTCACCAAGGGCCTCCCCACCCTCCGGCTCGCCGGCACCTCCACCATGGTCAACCCGTACGCCTTCGGGACGTTGCTGTTCGACCTGGACACCGACCCGGGCCAGGATCACCCGATCGACGACCCGGTGGTCGAGCTGCGGATGGCCACGCTGCTGGTCGAGCTCATGCGCGCCAACCACAGCCCGGTCAGCCAGTACCAGCGGCTCGGGCTGCCGAGCACGGGTGAGGTGACCGCGGAGCACCTGCTCGTCCACGTCCAGGCCGACCAGGCCACCGAGGCGGCCAGACCACTGCCCCCGATCGCCGACTTCCCCTCGGGGAGGCTGAATCTGTCGCTGCCGTTGGTCGAGCTGATGAGCCATCCGGCGGCAGCGGCGGTCCTGAACCGTCACCTCCCCGCTCTCCGCAACACCGAGCTGCTCACCGTCCTGGCCGGCACCAGCGTGTACGAGCTCGCCGCCACCACCCCGATCCCGGTCGCCACCCTCACCGCCGTCGCCAAGGACCTCGCCGGCCTCGAGACCGACCCCCACAGCACGACCACCACCGCCGATTCCTCCACCGTCGAAGGGGTTTCCCAGTCATGACCACCACCCAACCCACGTCGCAGCTGGAACCGCCGGCCGAGGCGAAGGCCGCAGCGGCGCACGTGCCGCACCGTTGGCGGAACCTGTCCACGATGCTCGGGATCACCGTCATCGAGGGAGCCGAGGGCGGACTCACCACGTCCTTGTTCCCCGCCATCGCGCAGGCCCTGCGGCTGAACACCGGTCACCTGGGGATCATGGCCGCCCTGGGCCGGATCGTCGCCGTCCCGTTCGGACCCCTCTGGGCCTGGGTGGCCAACCGCACCTCCCGCAAGACCGCCCTGGTCATCAGCACCGTGCTCGCCGGCCTACTCGCGCTGATCTCGGGCTTCTCGCAGGACTTCGTCCAGCTGCTGGTCCTGCAGACCATCCAAGCCGGCTGCGTGGTCGGCATCCTGCCGATCTCCAACGCCGTCATCGCCGACTCCTTCCCGGACAAGAACCGTGGCCGCGCCGTCGGCTACTTCTACGGACTCGGCGCCCTCCTGTCCTCCTTCATCGGACCTGTCCTGGGTCAGCTCTCCGGCATCCCCGACGGCTGGCGGATCGGGCTCTGGGTCGTCGGCGCCATCCTGCTGCTGGCGGGTCTCTCGGTCCTCGTCCTGTTCCGGGAGCCGCGTGTCGGCGGCGCCGAGGAACAGCTGGCGGATCTCACCGACACCCACTCCACGCGGAAGCTGCGGCTCGCCGACAGCCTGGCGCTGTTCCGGATCCCCACGTTCACGATCATGATGGCCTCACGGCTGCTCTCGGGACACCTGCTGATCACTGTCTTCGGCATCCAGTTCCTGGTCACCGAGCGGGGCTTCACCAACCCGGTCGCGACCTTGGTGCTGCTCCCGTTCGGCATCGGCTACTTCGCCGGCACCGTCGGCGGCGGTCTCCTGGTGACGCTGCTGGACCGGCTCCTCCCGCGCCAGGGGCGCGTCGTCTACATCCAGGCGGCCCAGGTGATCTTCGCCGTGATCGCCTTCTTCGGCACCCAGTTCGACTACGGCAACATCGGCGTCTACGCCGTGTTCTGGGCGCTGATGGGCGCCGCGCAGGGTCTCAACCCCGGCGTGAACCGGCCGATCGTGATGTCGGTGGTCCTGCCCGAGCTCCGCAGCCAGGCGTTCGTCATCTACCTGACCATCTTCGAGACGATCGGCTGGGCGGTCTTCACCCTGCTGGCCGGCCAGCTCGCCACCACCTTCGGCATCCAGGCCGTCTTCTTCTGGGTGATGGTGGTCTTGATGCTGGTCAACGCCGCCCTGCTCGGACTGCTGTACCGCTTCTACCCCGGTGACCGCGACCGCGTCACCGCCACGCTCGACCGGCGCCGGATGGAGGTGCTCTCCGAGCGGTGACCACTACCCTCACAGCGATGACAGGCCCCGACGGAACGACCTCATCCTGCTGCGCCCCCGCAGGCAACCGCGGTGCCCCACACCACGGCCGCACCCCGGTTGGGACGGGAACGCCGCCGTCCACGGCGGCTCCGGCGACGGCCCACGCACCCCAGCGCATCCACCTGCCGGGCGGATCGTTCCTGATGGGCACCGACGACCACGAAGGCTTTCCCGACGACGGCGAGGGGCCCGTCCGTCAGGTCGACGTGCGTCCCTTCGCCATCGACGCCACCGCCGTCACCAACACGAGCTTCAGCGCCTTCGTCGACGCGACCGGCTACCCCACCGAGGCGGAGGCCTGGGGCTGGTCCTACGTCTTCGCCAAGTTCCTCCCGTCCACCCTCCGGAAGATGTCACCCCGCCCACCGACGACCCCGTGGTGGTGTGCCGTGCAGCAGGCGGACTGGCGCCGTCCCGAAGGGCCGGGTTCCGACCTCGCCGGCCGTGGGGACCATCCGGTCGTGCACGTCTCCTGGTCCGACGCAGCCGCCTACTGCGCGTGGGCCGGCGGCCGCCTGCCCACCGAAGCCGAGTGGGAGTACGCCGCCCGCGGCGGCCTCGACGGAGCGCGCTATCCGTGGGGTGACGACCTCACCCCGGACGGACAGCACCTGTGCAACATCTGGCAGGGGCGGTTCCCGGTGAAGAACACCGCCGACGACGGACACCACGGCACCGCGCCGGTGCGCACCTTCCCGGCCAACGGGTTCGGGCTCTACGAGGTCGCCGGGAACGTCTGGGAGTGGACGGCGGACTGGTGGTCCACCGACCATCTCGACCGCCCGACGTCGGACCCCGCCGGACCGAGGACCGGCACGGCCAAGGTGATGCGGGGCGGGTCGTACCTGTGTCATGCCTCCTACTGCAACCGCTATCGGGTCGCCGCGCGCACCCGCAACGACCCCGACAGCTCGTCGGGCAACCAGGGGATCCGCTGCGCCTACGACGCAGACGCAGCACCGGGTGAGGACCCGGCCTAGATGAGCACCGTCCGCACCCCTCGCCGCTTCCCCCGCCGCGTCTTCGACACCGGCGCCGAACCGGATCCGCGTTTCACCCTGGCCAACGAACGGACGTTCCTGGCCTGGATACGTACGGCCCTGGCTCTGATCGCGGCCGGCGTCGCCGTCGAGGCGCTGGCCCTTCCGTTGCAGCCCGCCGTGCGACTCGCCACCGCCGTGACGCTGATCGGTCTCGGTCTGGTCGTCCCGCCCCTGGCCTGGCGGTCCTGGGGCCTCGTGGAGAGGGCGATCCGGCGGGCCACGCCCCTGCCGACCTCGCTCGTCGCACCCGTGCTCGCCGGTGGGGTCGCGGTCGTCGCGGCCCTCCTCGCCGTCGGCTTCCTCCTGCGATGAGCGGTCCCGACCGTCCGATCTTCGACCTCGGCTTGCAGCCGGAGCGCACCGAGCTCGCG
>JBMDXL010000311.1:0-6688 GCA_048594465.1 Microlunatus sp.
CCAGCCGGGTGACCAGCATCCCGACCTCGGCCGCGATCGCTGGCGGGGCCGTCCGCCGGGACAACCGGATCGAGTCCGTCACCGACCGTCCCGTGCTCAGGGTGGCCGCCAGCCCACGCACCCAGCGGTCCAGGGCCTCCAGCAGCTCGATGTCGCGCGCGGCGGGCAGGGTGAGCAGGTAGGGCAGCCCGAGGGCCAGCAGCGGAGCCACCACCACGGCCACGACCCAGCCGCTCACCGCGGCGACCACGACGCCGACCAGGGTGCTGCCGAGCAGCAGCAGGTCGCGCCGACGACCGGCCGGCCCCGGCGGCCGGCGGGTCACCCGAGCCCAGGTGGACGTCCGTCCCGGTCGCGAACGCGGCGGGGCGGGGGCCCAGACCCGGAGGCCTCCGGCGACGACGAGCACGAGACCGCCGACCACAAGCAGACCGGCTACGGCCGCCAGCTCGCCGGTCACGGTGTCCGCCGGCCGAGGCGGAGGTCCCGGTGGAACGGCAGCAGCTCGGCCTCGAAGTCGGCGTCGGGCAGGAACCCGGCGGGGCGGCCGGTGGACGGTGCGGCGTCGTAGACCAGGTGCGTCACCGGCCGTCCGTTCTCCATCGCCCGGGTGACCTGACGGATCTCGGAGACGAAGCGCCGGCGCACCCCACCCTTCCAGGTGTCGTCCTCCAACCGGACGAAGACGAAGAGCGCGATGTTGTGGGCGATCTGCCGGTACGCCTCGTCCACGGTCAGCACGCCGCCCTGCGCCACGCGCGAGGCGAGCCGGTCGATGGTCGAGGCGGCCGAGTGGGAGTGCGTGGTGGACATCGTCCCGGTGCCGGCCTGCATGGCCTCGAACATGGCCGCCGCCTCCGAGCCACGGACCTCGCCGACCACCAGGCGGGAGAGGTTCTGGCGAAGTGCCTCGGGCATCAGGTCGGCCACGGTGAAGTCGCCGACCGCGGCACCGCCGTTGGTCTCGCCGTGACCCACCCGGGCCTGCAGGGCGAGGATGTTCTCCCGGCCCGGCTGCAGGTGCGTCATCAGCTCGTAGTCGGTCTCGATCGTGCCGAAGCGCTCGTTGGTCGGGATCGCGTCGATCAGGGCGCGCAGCAGGGTGGTCTTGCCCGCACCCTGGTCGCCGGAGATGACCATCGACTTGCGGGCCAGCACCGCGGCGTCCAGGAACTGCGCGACCTCGACCGGCATCAGCCCGCCGGCCGCCAGATCGGCCAGCGTCACGTCGGTCAGGATGTGCTGGCGGATCACCACGCTCGGCCGGTGCGACAGCCCGAACCCGATGGCGTGCAGCCGGAACCGCTCCCCGAGGGCCAGGGTCATCGTCGGGTGGGTGTCGTCGAAGGGCCGTGAGGGCTGGTTGTTCTGACCGAGGAAGCGGATCGCCTCGACCAGCTCCTCGTCGCTGTCGGCGACCGGGGGCATCTTCTCCCGCCGCCCGTCGCCGTACTGGACGACCACCGAGCTCCAGCCGTGGATCTCGATGTTCTCCACGTCGGGCAGGTCGAGCAGAACCTGCAGCCGCCCGTAGCCGAAGACGGCGTTCTCCACCGCCTGCACGTACGCCAGCTCGCGCTCGGTCGACCACAGGTCGGCGCCGTCACGGTGCAGCGCACGGACGTGGTCGGCCACGATCCGGCGGATCAGGGAGCGGCCCAGCAGCAGCCGGTCGTCCGCCGTCAGCGTCCGCCCGGTGCGCCGGACCTCCGCCTCCGACGCGTCGCTGATCGCCTCCGAGGCGCGTCGTCGCAGCTCGACCACCTGCGGCCACTCGATCAGGTCGTCGGTCAGGCGGTCCGCGAGCTCGGTGACCTCCGTCCGCGCGAACACCCCGAACCCGTGTCCCGGATCGGCCGAGACGGCGCTGCGTCGGCGTCTGCTGCGGTCGGGCGTCGGCTCCAGGTCGGCGAGGACCGGGATGTCGGCGAGCCGGCGCGGGGGCCGGGTGCTGTCGTCCACGTCAGCCCCTGACCAGCTCGGCTGAGCGCTCGAAGCGCGTCGCCAGCTGGGACGCCGTGGTGTGCAGGGAGCGGGCCAGCGCCGAGCTGTCGAACTTGCGGCTGCGGGCCACGCCGTCGGAGAGGTGCCTGGCGGTGGCCGGATCGTCGGCGAGCTCGGCCACGACCGGGACCCCGAGCGACTTCCCGATCTCCCGCGCGGTGTACGGCTGCCCGCCACCCACCAGGGCCAGCCCGAGACCGCGGGCGCTGGCCTGCAGCCGCGGGTGCTCCCGCAGCGCCAGCAGGTGCACGCGGGCCGACACGATCGACCGGAGATCGCTGCGCAGCACCAGGGCGGTCAGATCGGCCCGTTCCACCAGGGGAGTCGGGAGCCCGCTGTGACTGAGCCGACCGGCATCGACGATGACGTCGTAGCCCTGTCCGTCCAGTCCGACCAGCGCGTCGGTCAGGTCGGGCCACACCCCGGCGAACAACCCGGCGCTGCTCGGCCGGGCGAAGCCGGGCAGGAAGAGTCGGCTGGCCCCGTCGTCGGTGGTCAGCGACACCGCCTGGTCGATCACGACCTCACTGAGTCCGCGGCGGTCGCGGTGCGCCTCGGCCACCCGGAGGAGACCCTTGCCCTCGGCGCTGGTGCCGGCCAGATAGCCGGCGAGGACCGCCTGATGGGCGCCCGGATCAGCGTCGACCAGGAGCACGGACCTCGGCCAGCACAGCGCCAGACCGACACCCAGCGTGGTCACCCCGGGAGCACCGGAGGCCGAGGTCAGCACGAGGATCGACACGTCCGGTCACCGCCCCGCGTCGCGGACGACGGCGAGACGTTCCTGGGCGGCCAGCATCGCGATCGTCGGCGCCTGGGCGGCGGGCACGTCGACGTCCACGAAGAGCGAGCCGGCGTCGGGACCCGGCATCGAGGACACCGTCCGGGCCACGAACGTCTTGCCCGCGTACGGGTCCTTCGTCCCCGGTTGGGCGTCCACGGCGGGGAGGGCCACCAGCCGGACGGGTGCGCCGGGCACCAGGAAGTCGGCCGGCGCCCGACCTCCGGCCAGCTTCATCCCCACCACCGCGCGCTCCGCCGCCGGCAGGGCGGCGGCGGTCACCGACGTCGGCGCCACCAGGGAACCGGCCACCAGGTCGTACGCCGCGCGCTGGCCCACCAGGCTCCCGACCTGGTCGGCCGGGACGGTCGGCACCGTGGGGTCGCCGCTGAGGGTCACCGAGGTGAGGTCACCCGCCTCGATCACCTCACCGCGGTAGACGGTGCTGGTCATCGCCAGCACCGCGCTCTCGGTGGCCACCCGGGCGTAGATGACGTACGACAGCAGACCGCCGAGGCAGACGGCGACGACACCGAGGGCTATCCACTTCGGGTTCCGTCGAGAGGGAAGTCGCGGCGGCTCCGGGGTGCTGGGCACCGACTCGTCGGTGGTCGACGACTGCCGGGGCCGCGCCAGTCGGCGCCGGGCGCGAGGTGGGCTGTCGATGCTCATGGGCGTCCTGAGGTCGTGGTCTAGCGGGTCGCGTCGGGGCCGACGGCGTTGGCTCGGGCGGTGCCGGTGGCCGACACGGTGTCGATCCCGATCAGGGAGAGGAAGAGCGTGCGCTCGCTGGCGCGGGTGCGGACGGTGACCACCCCGTTGCTGATCGAGGCCGATCCGGCGATCCCGGGTTGCCCGGCCAGGAAGGCTCGGGCCGCCCGCAGGGAGGCGTCCGCGGGTGAGGCGCCGGCCAGGGACTGGGTGACACCGGCGTTGGTGGCGGCCCGCGCCGCCCCGGCGGCCGCGGTCTCGGCCCGGCTGGCAGCCGTGATCTTCTGCCCGCCGTCGATGACCAGACCGGCCGTCATGAGGAGCGCGGCGAACACGACGGTGACGAACACGCTCACCGACTGACCACGCTCGTCGCGGACGTGGGCGTTCACGAGCGCGCCCGGTAGGTGTCCAGCGCGGCGCCGCCGTTGCTGCGGACGGTGATGCTGCCCGGCATCCCGGGGAGGGTGAGATCGGCGAACGGCACCTGGCAGGTGACCGCGGACCGCACGGTGGCCGGTGTGCCGACGGGCACCCCGAACGCGCCGACGTCGACCGAGACCGACAGTCCGGCGCAGCGCAGACCCCCGGTGTCGAGCACCCGGTGACCGGCCCGCTGACCGGCGTCGCGCGCCTCACCGGCGGTGCGCGCCAGACTCGCGGCCCGCGCGGCGGACTCCGACGCCTCGACCACAGTGGCGCGGGCGAACCACAACCGACCTCCGGCGATGAGCAGCCCCAGCACCAGCACCAGGGCGGGCACGACGACCACGAGCTCGACTGCCGCCGAGCCTCGCTCGTCCCGGTCACGACCCCACCCCGTCACGCGTGCGATCACGGGCGCGTCACCCGTTCGACCGGCGCGGACGCCGTCTCCTGGATCCGACCCAGGGGCAGATCGAGCAGGGTCGGCGCCGACCCGGTCACGGTGACGTCGACCACCGTCGCGCTGGTGGAGACGCGGACGTCGACGCCGGTCAAGCCGCCGCTCCGGGCGATGCCCGCCGCCAGCTCGCGCGCTTCCGCCGCGCTGCCGTAGCTGCCACTGGCCGTGTCCACCGCCGCGTTGGCCGCACGCTGGGCCACGTTGTGGCCGTGCACCCAGATGCCCGCCTGGATGATGCCGAGGCTCACCAGGAGCAGCATCGGCCAGATCAGGGCGAACTGCGCGGACTGGGTGATGCCGCGCTCGCCCGGACGCCACCGCCCCACCGTTGGCGCGCACACGGTTCAGCTGGGCAGTCGGCTGAGCACGAACGCCCGGATGGCGGCCACGATGGCCACGGCGATCGCGACGGCACCGGCGATCAGGATGGCGTTCTCGGCGGACTGGCTGAGGCCTCGCTCGTCCCGCCGGTCCAGGTCCTTCACCATCACCAGCAGGCCGACGACCGCGTGGGTCAACCGGGTGATCGTCATGGAGGACTCCTCTCCACCGGCGCCCGCGACTCTTCCTGAGAGCGGCCCGAGTGCGACGGTGCATTCGCTGGGGTAAGCGGCTGAAGGTACACAGCCGTGGTGGCACCGGGCGAACGCCGACGATGGCGTGCGCGCCTGCGCGTGCGGATAGAAGTGGCGAGTATCACATGATTTCTCGGCGTGTCGCCATGACGGCGAGGCTGAAGGGTTCCTGAGACCACGGATCCTGGTCATGCCAGAAGGGCCAGGTCGCGCGCGTGGTCGGACAGCCGCCGCACGGCCGACCGGCAGCGCTGCCGCACCGCCTGCGGCGAGGTCACCAGACGACGTGACACCTCGCGGCTCGAGAGACCCTGCGCGTAGACCGAGCCGAGCAGCTCGCCGGCCCCCGGATCGATCAGCTCCAGCTCCAGAGCGGCCCTGATGACGTCACCGGCGGTGAGCATCGAGGTCTCCCGACCGTGGTCGACCTCGCTCCGTCTCCGAGCGGAGTCCACCAGCTCCGCGAAGGCCGGACCCGGTGGCCACGGTGTGACCCGCCGGTCCCCGACGACCTCCCGGCGGGCCAGCTTGCGGGCGTCCAGTGCGAGGTTGCCGGCGATGTGCCGGGGACGCCGCTCGAGGGGGTAGGTCCTGATCCGCTCCCACATCGCCGCCACGTACGCCGACGTCCCCACGACCGGGTCGTGACGAGCCATCAGCACGATCTTGCCCAGCATGGCCTGCAGCACAGTGCGACCGGCCAGCGTCGAGCCGGCGGCCGACTCCCCGAGCAGGGCCCCCAGCACCGCATCCGGATCGGCGCGGACCGCGGCCAGCACGTCCGGGAGGTCGACACAGCCCCGCAGGGCCGGATGGCGCCTTGCCCATCCCGCCACCTCCTCGGTGCCGGTCAGCAGGTCCCACTCGGTGTTCAGATCGCCCACGATCCGGTCCGGCCGGCGGGCCAGGACGTCGCCACGCGTCATGCCTCACTCCTCCACTCGTCGTGGGCCTCACGATGTCGAGGCGGTGTTGGCAGGGGTGTTGGCCACCACGCGGTCGGTGTTGTCCGTCTGCCCGAGGTGTTGTCCGCTCTCCGACGTCCGGCCGGCCGGCCCGGACCGAGATGTCAGCCCAGATCAGTGCAACTACTTGCCAACGTGGAAAGTAGTTGTCATCATGGAGCCATGACCGACACCTCAGCCGACGAGCTCCTGACCACTGCCGAGCGACTGGCCCAGCGCTCCCGTCGCGCCGCCCGCTGGTACGCCCTCTACCTCCTGCTCTACGCCGCCGGCACGGTGGTCCTGGCCCTGGCGATCGGGATCGCTCCCGGACCGCTCGGGGTGAGCGTCGGGATGGGGATCTGGGTGATCCTGCTGGCCGGGCTGACCCTCTACCAGCGCCGCCAGCAGGCCCTGATCAAGAAGTTCGCCGCCCTGCACACCATCGTCATCATGACCTGGGCGTCGCTGTGGATCATCACCGTGATCGCCGGCAGCTTCTTCTTCGTCGGCGACCTGTCCTGGTGGCTGCCGGCCGGGATCGTCACCGCGCTGCCGGCCCTGATCGGGTCGCTGCTGGTCTTCCGCCAGACCCGCTGATGGCCGGCGAGCACCCCCGGCACGACCTGGACGAGCTGATCCACGCACCCGTCCGGTTCTCCATCATGGCCACCCTGTCGAGCGTCGGTGAGGCCGAGTTCGCCTTCGTCCGCGACACCGTGGAGGTCAGCGACTCGACCCTGTCCAAGCAGGTCACCGTGCTGGAGGGCGCCGGCTACGTGCACGT
>JBMDXL010000312.1:0-2540 GCA_048594465.1 Microlunatus sp.
ACGTGTTCAGCAGCATGCTCGTCGATCTCGGTCGGATCGGAGCCGCCGACACCGTCCAGACGCCGTGGTGGATCCGGGGTCTCATCGGGCTGCTGGGTGCGATCGTGATCATCGCCGCTGCTCTGCTGCTGTTCCGGCCGCCGAAAGCGATGCGGTCGATGAGCGCCGCCGACGAAGCCCGGGTGCGGACGCTGTTGCGTGAGTTCGGCGATCATGACTCGCTCGGCTACTTCGCGACCCGCCGGGACAAGGCGATCGTGTGGGACGCCGACGACCCGGCGGCGGCCCAGGCGGGTGTCTCGTACCGGGCGGTCGGGTCGGTGAGCCTGGCGAGCGGCAACCCGGTGGGGGACCCACTGCACTGGCCCGCCGCGATCGAGGCGTGGCGGCGTCAGGCACGCGCGGCCGGTCTCTCGCTCGCCGTGATGGGAGCCGGGGAGGAAGGCGCCGCCGCCTACACCGAGGTCGGCCTGACCGCGTACGAGATCGGCGACGAGGCCGTGGTCGACCTGAGGTCCTTCTCGCTCAACGGCCCGGGGATGAAGGCGGTTCGGCAGTCGGTGTCCCGGCTCCAGCGGCACGGGTACACCACCCGGGTGCTCAGGCACAGCGAGCTGGATGCGGCCGGGTTCGCCACCTTGAGCGCCGACGCAGCGCAGTGGCGGGGCGACGGCGGGGACGAACGAGGGTTCTCGATGGCTCTCGGTCGACTCGGCGACGAGCTCGACGGTGAGTGCGTGATGGTGCAGGCCCATGACGAGGAAGGGCGGCTCCGCGGGTTCTTGAGCTTCGTCCCGTGGGGTCGTAACGCACTGTCTCTGGACCTGATGCGCCGGGATCCGTCGGCGGACAACGGGTTGGTGGAGCTGATGGTCACCTCGCTCGCCGAGCGGTCGGCCCAGTTCGGGGTGGCCCGTGTGTCGCTCAACTTCGCCATGTTCCGAGAGGCTTTCGCGCGCGGGGCCGAGATCGGCGCCGGGCCGGTGTCCCGGCTCTGGCGGCAGGCGCTGGTGCTCGCGTCGAGGAACTGGCAGCTCGAGTCGTTGTACCGCTCCAACGCCAAGTACCAGCCGACCTGGCAGCCGAGGTTCCTGTGCTTCGAGTACACCTCAGACCTCCCCCGGGTCGGCACGGCAGCCGGCAGCGCGGAGGGCTTCCTGACCCGGCCCTCGCTGCGTTCCCTGCTGGGGCGTCATGGTTCCGGTTCGTCGGACGAGCTGCTGCAGGCGGACGCCGCGTATGCAGCCGCCGTCACCGCGCAGATCCCACCGGAACGGGACCTGCTGGCCGAGGCGCTCTCAGCCGAGCGCCTGCCGGAGCAGGTGCGCGTGCGGCGGGACAAGGTGGCGCGCCTTCGGGACCGTGGCGTCGATCCCTACCCGGTCACCTTCCCTCGGACGCACACCCTCACCCAGGTGCGTGTGCTGGCGGGTGACCTGCCGGCCGACACGGTCACCGAGACCGTGGTCGCCGTCACCGGACGCGTGCTGCTGAAGCGCAAGCTCGGCCGGCTGGGGTTCGCGACCCTCCGTGACGCCACCGGCGACCTGCAGGTGCTGGTCACCACCGACCACGTGGACGGCGACACCTACAACCTGTGGCTGCATGACATCGACCTCGGCGACCACGTCGGCGTGACCGGGGTGGTGATCACCACGAAGGCGGGCGAGCTGACCATCCGCGCGGACGCGGTCCAGCTGACCAGCAAGTCGCTGCGACCGCTGCCGGACAAGCACAAGGGTCTGACCGATCCCGAGGCGAGGATCCGGGCCCGGTACGTCGACCTGATCATCCGCCCGGAGGCCCGCGACATCGCCTACACCCGGGCCACCGTGGTGCGCAGCGTCCGCGACTCGCTGGCCCGCCGGGGTTTCGCCGAGGTCGAAACTCCCGTCCTGCAGCTGATCCACGGTGGCGCCAACGCCCGGCCGTTCGAGACCCACATCAACGCGTACGACCTCGATCTCTATCTGCGGATCGCCACCGAGCTGCACCTCAAGCGGCTGATCGTCGGCGGCATGGAGAAGGTCTTCGAGATGGGCAAGCAGTTCCGCAACGAGGGCGCGGACTTCAAGCACAACCCGGAGTTCACCTCGCTGGAGCTCTACGAGACCTACGGCGACTACGACTCGATGCGGATCCTCACCCAGCAGCTCATCCAGGAGGCCGCGATCGCCGTCTTCGGCGAGCCGGTGGCCCGGCGGGCCGAGGGTCCGGACGGCACGATCGTCGAGTACGACCTGTCCGGGGACTGGCCGGTGAAGACCATCTGCCAGGCGGTCTCGGAGAAGCTCGGCGAGGAGATCACCGCCGACACCTCGCTCGAGGTGCTGCTGCGGCACGCCGCGGCCATCGGTCTGGAGCTCGACGCCGACAGCCGGTGGGGCTTCGTGCTGGAGGAGATCTACGGCGAGCTCTGCGAGTCGACCACGACCACCCCGATCTTCTACACCGACTTCCCCAAGGAGAACGCCCCGCTCACCCGCCAGCACCGCCGTGACCCCCGGCTGGCCGAGAAGTGGGACCTGGTCATCTTCGCC
>JBMDXL010000313.1:0-1783 GCA_048594465.1 Microlunatus sp.
CGAGCCGGCCCCGGCGATCGGCTTGATGATCAACGGGTAGCCGATCCGCTCGGCGGCGGCGTAGATCCCGGCGTTGGTGGAGGAGCTGGCGTGCCGGGGCGTCCGGAGGCCGGCCGCGTCGAGGACCTGCTTCATCAGCTCCTTGTCCCGGAACGGGAGGGTCTGGGCCACCGTCATCCCGGGCAGCCCGAGCTCCTCCCGGATCCGGGCCGCGAGCACCATGTACGGCTCCCACAGGCACTCGACCTGGTCGATCCGGGCGTGCCGGGACAGTCCCCGCAGGGCCGCCAGCACCGCGTCCTCGTCGGCCAGCGACACGTGCTCGTAGTGGGCCAGCGCAGCACGCGCCTCAGGGGGCAGGACGTCGACCGGCTGGTCACCGACGCCGATCACCGTGGCGCCGACCTCGGCCAGGGCTCGGGTGAAGTAGGCCATCTCCAGCGGGAAGCCCGGCGACAGCATCACGACGTTGGGCACGGTCACCAGCCCTCGATCAGCTCGACCCGGGCCGTGGACACGATCCGGGCCAGGGCGTCCTCGACGACCGCGGTGTCGGGGTGGCGCACCGTGATGAAACCCTCCCCCTCGTAGGAGCTGTTCGCCGGCGTGCCCGGCGCGGGGAGACGGGAGTCGACCACCAGGTGGCCGATCTCGGCCTGCAGCCGGTCGATGCCGTGCACCGCCCGGACCTGGCCATGACCCATCCCGCGCAGGTAGGCGGTGCCCGAGGCGTACCGGCGTTCCGGCACGGCGAAGGTGCCCTTGATCACCAGCTCGGCCCAGGTGGCGTAGAAGTCGATGTCGTGGCTGAAGCCGATCATGGAGGCCAGCTGCGCCCCCGGCGGCCGCGCCCCCACCTCGGAGACCGCCACCGAGCCGTCCGGGCGCTCGAACCACTCCATGTGCGAGAACGCGTCCCGGACCCCCAGCGCCCGCAACGCCGCCGGCCCGATGGACCCGATCGCGGCGTACTCCGGTCCGGACACGTCGCGGGGCAGCAGCACGGTCCACTGCACCCACGGGGTCCGCAGCACCTCCAGCGGCGGCGGTCGGTAGTCCGAGACCGAGGCCCAGATCGTCTCGCCGCCGAGGGTGACGGAGTCGTAGGTGTGCTCGCGGCCGGTCAGGAACTCCTCCAGCAGCCAGACCTCACCGGCGTCCTGCCGGGCGGCGGCGAGCCAGGAGTCGAAGTCACCGTCGGTGTCCAGCCGGAAGGTCGCCTTGGCTCCCGCCCCGTCCGGCGGCTTCGCCACCATCGGGTAGCCGACCAGGTCCCGAAAGGCCAGGGCCTCCTCGGTCCGGCGGACCAGCTGGTGGCGGGCGCACGGCACCCCGGCCGCGGTCAGCACCGTCTTCATCTGCGACTTGTCCCGCACGTTGGTGGCGACCTGCGCGGACATCCCCTCGATGCCCAGCGCGTCCCGGGCCTGGGCCAGGGGCACCTGCAGCTGCTCCAGCGCCCCGATCAGCCGCTCCACGGGGCCGATCTGCGCCGACAGTCCCCGGACCGCGTCCGCGATCTGCTGCGGGTCCAGGGCGTCGGCCACCTGCCAGTGACCGGCCAGCGCGTCCTGCAGCTCGGGTGACAGCTGGTCCGCCGACGAGGTGGTGATCACGGCGAGCTGCACGTCCGGCAGCCGCGCCGCGGACAGCACGAATCGGGCAGTGGCTTCAAGCAGATACGGCGCGACGAACGCGGCGACGACCATGGTGGCAACCTAGCGGCACGCCTCGAACCATGGCCAGCGCCGAGGTGAAAGAGTCTGCGCATGGCCACCACGAC
>JBMDXL010000314.1:0-3729 GCA_048594465.1 Microlunatus sp.
GCACCAGCTGCCGCTGACCGCCAGCTCGCTGTTCGACCGCCACCGCCCCGAACCCTGGGTGCTGGGCTGGGACGTGATGACCCAGCGGTCGGTCGCGATCCCGTACGCGATCGTCAGCATGGGCAACACCAGCCACTTCCCGACCAAACGGTGGATGCCCTTCGCCGCCGGGTCGAACGGTCTGGCCGGCGGCAACCACCTGCTCGAGGCCCTGGCCGCCGCGCTCTACGAGGTCGTCGAGCGCGACGCCGTGGCCTGCTCCCGAGCCGTCGGCGGCGGGCTCAGCCGGCGGGTCGACCTGGGCACCGTGACCGACCCGCTGGTCCGCTCCCTGATCGAGCGGTTCGAGGCCGCCGAGGTGAGCGCCTACCTGTTCGACTGCACCGTGGACACGCAGGTGCCCACCTACATGTCGGTGGTGGCCGATCGCCGGGACCCCTCGATGGGGCTCTACCGCGGCTACGGGGCCCACCTCGACCCCAGCATCGCCATGATCCGTGCCCTGACCGAAGCCGCCCAGGCCCGCCTGCTGCTGATCGCCGGCTCCCGGGACGACTACTTCCAGCGCGACCAGCGGATGAACCTGTCGATGAGCGACCGCCGCCGGGGCACCTTCGACGCGCTACCGGCGCTCGCCTCGGCCGACGACCAGACCTCCGCGGCCACCACGTCCTTCCACGACGACGTCCACGTCGTGCTCGACCGGCTGCGGGCGGCCGGTCTGGAGTCGGCCGTGGTGGTCGACCTGACCGATCCCGCGCTGCAGATCCCGGTGGTCCGGGTGGTGGTGCCGGGGCTGGAGGGCTACATGTTCGACTACTACCGCCCCGGCTCCCGGGCTCGGGCGCACGCCGAGCGGCAGGCGGCGGCCGTCTCGTGACCTCGCTGTTGGTCGGTGACCGGACCGGCAAGGCGCACCGCGCCGACGCCCAACGGGCCTGCACCCCGGAGCAGACGCTGGACCGCGTCCGCGGCCGCTTCCCCGCGATCGGGCTGACCCGGTTGGCCGACATCACCGGTCTGGACAGCCTCGGCATCCCCGTGATCTTGTCGATCCGGCCGCAGGCCGGCTACCTGTCGGTGGACGGCGGCAAGGGCTTCACCGTCGCCGCCGCGATGGCCTCCGCCGCGATGGAGTGCTTCGAGCGCCACGCCGGCGAGAACACCCCGCTGGACCGGTTCGCCTCCTCCTGGAGCGACCTCGACCCGCACGGCCGGATCCCGTTGGCGCAGCTGCCGCTGTCGCGGCACTCCCTGTTCTCCCCCGGGCTCAGCGAGGAGTGGGTGCTGGCCGAGGACCTGCTGGGCGGACCGCCCGTCGCCGTCCCGACGGTGATGGTCGCGCTGGAGCGCTACCGGCACCGGCGCTCGTCCCGGCTGCCCTTCGCGTTCAGCTCCAACGGTCTCAACTCCGGCAACACCAAGGCCGAGGCGCTGGTGGGTGCGCTCTACGAGGTGATCGAGCGCGACGCCACCACCTGCACCAAGCTCGCCTGGGAAGCCGGCGTCGGCATGCGCCGGGTGGACCTGTCCACCGCGACCTCGCCCGACGTGGCCACCCTGGTCGCGCGCGCCCGGGCGGTCGGGGTGGAGGTGGTGGTGCTGGACTGCACCGTGGACACCCGGGTGCCGACCTTCACGGCCTATCTCTGCGACCTGCGCAACCCCAGCATCGGGCTCTACCACGGCTACGGCACCCACCTGGACCCGCAGGTCGCGGTGATCCGGGCGATCTGCGAGGCGGCGCAGGGCCGGCTGGTCTACATCGCCGGCTCCCGCGACGACGCGTTCGGTCACCACCGGCGGTTCCGGTCGACCTTCACCGAGGCCACCGCCACCCTGCTCGGCCGCCCCGCCACGGTCGACCTGCGCGAGGTGCAGGACCACTCCGGGACCAGCTTCGAGGTCGACGGACGCACCCTGCTCGACCGGTTGCGCGGCATCGGGTTGACCCGTGTGCTGGCGGTGGACCTCACCCACCCCGACATCGGCGTCGACGTCTTCCGGGTGGTCGTGCCCGGCTTGGAGGGCTACATGCTCGAGGACTTCACCCCGGGCGCGCGGGCGCGCGCCTGGGCCCGCTCCGCCAGCGATCAGGAGGTCGCCCTGACATGACGATCGTCGTCTACCTCGGACCGACGATGCCCTGGTCCCAGGCTCGCCGCATCCTGTCCGACGCGGTGTTCCTGCCGCCGGCCGCGCAGTCCGACATCATCAGCGCCGTCGACGAGCTGTCCCCCACCGGCATCCTGCTGGTGGACGGCGTCTTCACCCAGCAGCTGTCGGTGTGGCACAAGGAGATCCTGTACGCCCTCGAGCGCGGCGTCGCGGTCTACGGCTCCAGCAGCATGGGCGCGCTGCGGGTGGCCGAGACCGCGGCCTACGGCGCGCGCGGCTTCGGCGCCATCTTCGACGCGTACGCCTCCGGCGAGCTGACCGACGACGACGAGGTGGCGGTCGCGCACGCCGGCGCCGAGTGGGAGTACCGCTCGCTCAGCGACGCGATGGTGAACATCCGGCAGACGCTGCGCCGGGCCCGCGAGACCGGGGTGCTGGACGACGACCAGCACGCGTTGACCGTCGACCTGGCCAAGCGACGGTTCTTCCCCGAGCGCTCGTACGCCACCCTGCTGGCCGACGCGGCCCAGGCCGGTCTGCCGGCCGCGGTGCTCAGCGGTTTGCGCGAGTTCATCCGGACCAGCGCCGTCGACGCCAAGCGCGACGACGCGGTCGCCCTGCTCGGTCACGTGGCTGCGCACGGAGTGGAGGCACCGGCCCCGGTCCGGGTCACCCGCTCGCACCCGTTCGAGGCGCTGTACCACCGCGACCGCCGGGTCCGGCGCAACGGCACCAGCGTGCCGCTGGCCGACATCGGGGCCTTCGCCGCGCTCCAGCTCCGGGACTTCCCCGAGGTGAACGAGCACGCCCTGCACGCCGCCCTGGTCGACGTGCTGGCCGAGGTGTTCTCCGTCGAGCCCGACGAGAGCGCCGTGGCGGCCGAGCGCGAGCGCTTCCGGCTCGACCGACGGCTGCGGACCGAGGAGGACCTGGCCGCCTGGCAGCGGGAGAACGACCTCAACGACGCCGACTTCGACGACCTGATCCGGCGGCTCGCGGGTCGGCGCGCGCTGCGCAGCTGGTTCGTCAGCCGGAAGTACCTGGAGCGCACCACCCAGGACGTGCTCGACGAGCTGCGGCTCCGCGGCCGTTACCCGGCGGTCGCCGACGCCGCCGCCAACCAGCAGAGCGTGCTGGAGGCGGCGCACCCGGACTTCACCTTCCAGGGGGACGACACCGAGCTGGTGGACCTGATCCGCCAGCAGGCCCGGGACACCGGCTGGCGACCCACCGTGCCGCTGGACGTGTGGGCCTTCGAGAACGGCTTCAAGGACGTCTACGACGTCCGGTTCGAGCTGGTCCGGGCCAAGCTGGCCCGGGAGGCGATGGCGGAGGCGATGGCGGCACTGGTGTCCGGCCAGGCGACCTAGTGGTCGCGTCCGGAGAACGTCGGCCTGACCGACCCTCGGGTCCGCACCGCGACACCGGTGTGCCGTGACCCGCACCCGATCGGAGCCGTCGACGGGCGGCACCGCCGTCGACGACGGACCCCGAGCCGCTGCCACGGACGGCGCTGCCGATCCGGTGGACGCGGTCGCCCCCGTCGGGGCCGCCCAGGCGCGGGCCGCCCCCCCCGCCGCACCTCGGCAGGGGGGCGGGCTCCGCGCCGCC
>JBMDXL010000315.1:0-1867 GCA_048594465.1 Microlunatus sp.
GTGACGGTCCAGGTGTGCCGGCCAGCATCCACGGTGAGCTCCTGTCCGTCCGGCAGGTGCACCTCGGCCGACGAGTTCGGCGGCACCTCGGCCACAACCGTGACCTGGTCGCCGTCGCGGTCCCAACGCACCGACGCGGGACCGTACGGCGTGAGGTGCCGCGCCTCGGCGAAGTCGAAGCCGGTCAGCGGGTGCGGGGCGATCCGGAGCACGCCGTAGCCCGGGGTGGCCGGGGCCAAGCCGGCCACCACCCGGTGCAGCCAGTCGGCCACGGCCCCCAGCGCGTAGTGGTTGAAGCTGGTCATCTGACCGGGGTTGATGGTGCCGTCCGGCAGCATCGAGTCCCACCGCTCCCAGATGGTGGTGGCGCCCATGGTGACGGGGTAGAGCCAGGACGGGCAGGCGGTCTGGGTGAGCAGCCGGGTCGCGGTCTCCAGGTGACCGGTCCGGGTCAGCGCGTCGGCCACGATCGGGGTGCCGACGAAACCGGTGCCGATGGTGTAGCCACCGGACCGGACCAGCTCGGCCAGCCGGTCCCCGAGGGTCTGCCTCTGCTCCTCAGCCACCAGGTCGAACATGATCGCCAAGGCGTACCCGGTCTGCGCGTCGGACACCATCCGACCGGCGGGCGTCACGTACTCGGCCAGGAACGCCTGCCGGACCCGGTCCGCGATCGCGGCGTAGTGCTCGGCGACAGCGGTCTCACCCAGCAGGGCCGCGGCGCGGGCGGTCAGGTCGGCGGACCGGAACACGTACGCGGTGGCGACGACGTCGGGATGGGTCTTGGCCTCGGCCGGCCGCTCGGGCGGAGCCGACGGGTCGAGCCAGTCCGCGAACTGGAACTGGCCCTCCCACAGGTGCCGCTCACCGGACCGGGCCACGATCACGTCGGTCCAGGCCCGCATGCTGGCCAGCTGGTCGGCCAGCACCGCGACGTCGCCGAAGCGCTCGTGCAGGACCGTCGGCACCACCGTGGCGGCGTCACCCCACGCGGCGGCCGGTCGCACCCGGCCGGCCAGCACGCTGGGTACCACGAAGGGGACGACCCCATCGGCGTGCTGCTGCTCGAGCTCGAGGTCGGTGAGCCAGGAGGCGAGGAAGCCGCGCACGTCGTAGAGGAACGACGCGGTCGGCGCGAACACCTGGATGTCACCGGTCCAGCCGAGCCGTTCGTCGCGCTGCGGGCAGTCAGTGGGGACGTAGAGGAAGTTGCCACGCAGTCCCCACACCACGTTCTCGTGCAACCGGTCCACCAGCTCGTGGGAGCTGGCGAACCACCCCGTTCGGTCCATGTCGCTGTGGATCACCTGCGCGGTCACCGCCGTGGCGTCGAAGGTGCCCGGCCAGCCGTCGACCTCGGCGTACCGGAAACCGTGGAAGGTGAACTCCGGTTCCCAGGTGACCGGTCCGGTCCCGGCGAGGGTGAGCGTGTCGGTGGCCTTGGCCTGGCGGAGCGGCCGGGTCCCCAGCTCGTCGCGCTCGAGCACCTCGGCGTGCCGCAGGGTGATCACGGTGCCGGCCGGCCCGTCCACGGTCAGCCGCAGCCGACCCACCAGGTTCTGGCCGAAGTCCAGCACCGTGCGGCCGGACGGGGTGGTGATCACCTCACGCACCGGCAGCTCCTCGATCCGCCGCACCGCGGGCGAGTTCCGGGCGGTCGGGACGACCAGCGGCTCGCGGACCTCGGCGGCGGGCCAGTCCCCGGCGTCGTAGCCGGGCCGGTCCCAGCCGGTCCGCTCCAGCTGTTGATCATGGTCCTCCCCGGCGTAGATCCCGCTGGCGACCACCGGTCCCGGAGTGGCGCGCCACCCGGCGTCGGTGGCCACGACCTGCTGCCGTCCGTCGGCGTACGTGATCACCAGCTGCC
>JBMDXL010000316.1:0-2511 GCA_048594465.1 Microlunatus sp.
GGCGTACGCCTGGTCGTCGTCGAAGCCGCCCGAGGACCAGACCGCGGCCATCGTGGGATAGCGCTCCTGGTCGAAGTAGGTCGTCCAGAAGCTCGCCCGGGAGTCCCAGTAGGCCTCCGCCGAGGTGCCGGTCCGGCGGGCCTGGTCGGAGTCGATGATCTGGGAACGGGCGGCGCCGAGCAGCTGCCACAGGATCAGGTTGCTGGTGGAGACGACGTCCGTGCCGCGCAGCCCGGCCCGGTGCAGCGCGGCGTAGAGAGCCTCGTCCGCATCCAGCACGTGCGGCCCGACCGGGAGCCGGGCGGTGTTGAGGTCCAGCAGCCAGGGGTGCCGCTCGTACATCCGCCAGCGCTCGCCCACCTGGTGCTCCACGCTCGCCCGCCAGGTCAACCCGTCGTCGGGCGGCACCAGCTCGGCGTGCACCCGGTTGACCATCAGCTCGAGCAGCTCGTCCCGCCCCGGCACGTAGGTGTAGAGCGACATGGCGCCGACCCCCAACCGGGCGGCCACCTTGCGCATCGACAGGTTGGCCAGCGCGTCGGTGTCGGCGATCGCCACCCCGGCGTCGATCACCTCGTCCAGAGCGAGCCTCGGCTTCGGGCCCCGGTGCGGTGGGGGTGCCGCCGGCTCCCACAGCAGCCGGATGATCCGCCGGCCCTGCTCGGTGCCCAGCTCCCCGGGCTCCGGGTCGGGTGGAGCGGACTCGGTCATCGTGCGGCCTCTCGGGGGAACGGGGCGGGTTGGCGGATCGGGACTGTCAGTGCGACTCCGTACAGTGTATGGTGTTCATACTCGGTACGGTGTACGGAGATCCGACGGTCGACGGGTCCCCGCCCGACCGGGTTCCGATCGAGCAGGAGAGGACCCAGGCGTGATCCACACCCGCGGGCTGCGGAAGCAGTTCAGGAGCAGGAAAGAAGCGGTCGAAGCCGTCAAGGGCGTCGACATCGACATCGAGCCCGGTGAGCTGGTGGCCTTCCTCGGTCCCAACGGGGCGGGCAAGACCACCACGTTGCGGATGCTGACCACGCTGCTGCCTCCGACGTCGGGCACGGCCGTGGTGGCGGGTGCCGACATCGTCACGCAGCCGTCGTTGGTGCGGTCCCGGATCGGCTACATAGGCCAGGGCAACGGCGGCGGCCACAGCTTCCGGGTGCTGGACGAGCTGCACTCCCAGGGGCGGTTCTACGGGCTCAGTGGCGCCGCGGCCGCGGCCCGGGCCGCCGAGCTGGTCGGCAGCCTGGACCTGACCGGGCTCGAGAAGCGGACCGTCGGCTCCCTGTCCGGCGGCCAGCGGCGCCGGCTGGACGTCGCTCTCGGGCTGGTGAACTCGCCGCGGCTGCTGTTCCTGGACGAGCCGTCCACCGGGATGGACCCGCAGAACCGGGCCAATCTGTGGGCGCACATCCGCCGCCTCCGGGTCGAGCTCGGCACCACGATCGTGCTGACCACCCACTACCTGGAGGAGGCCGACGCCGAGGCCGAACGGGTGGTGGTCATCGACCACGGCGAGATCATCGCCGACGACACCGCCGAGCACCTGAAGAACCGGTTGGCCGGCGACCGGCTGACCGTGGTGGTCGATCCGACCGACGCGGAGCGGGCCCGGTCGGTGCTCGGCCGGCGCGCGGTAGAGCTGGAGGAGGGTCCGGACGCCGCCGGGCTGGCGATCAGCGCCCGGGTCGACCAGGGCCGGCAGCTGCTGCCGGTGGTGCTGCGGGAGCTGGACGCCGACCAGGTGGCGGTGCGGGCGGCCGACGTCCGGGTTCCCACCCTGGACGACGTCTTCCTGAGTCTGACCGGGCGCAGTCTGCGCGAGGACGTGGAGGTGGCGGCATGACGGCGGTGGTCTCGGATCTCTCCGGCGGAGCAGAGGCGCCGGGGTCGGAGCGCGGTTCGCTGGTCGGCGACGTGGTGGCGGTGTTCCTGCGCGAGATGTTCCTGGTGCTGCGGGACCCGTTCTCGCTGATCTTCTCGCTGGTCCAGCCGCTGGTCTTCCTGGGCCTGTTCGGACCGCTGCTGGGTGGCTCGATCGACCCGGCGGCGCTCGGTGGACAGTCCCCGCTGCAGTGGTTCCTGCCCGGCGTGATCGTGATGATCTGCCTGTTCGGCACGGGGGCGGCCGGCTCCAACCTGCTGTTCGAGATCTCGCTGGGCTCGTACGAGCGGGTGCTGGCCAGCCCGCTGCGCCGGTCGGCCATCCTGATCGGCCGGGCGCTGAAGGAGCTCGCCCCGCTGGTGGTCCAGGCCGCGCTGATCGTGGTCGTCTCCATCCCGTTCGGGTTCGTTCTCCATCCCCTGCACGTGCTCGTCGGCCTGCTGCTGCTCGGCGTGTTCGGGGTCGGCATGGGCGCCTTCTCGTACGCGCTGGCCATCGCGGCCCGGAAGCGGGAGTGGATGTTCTGGGCGGTGCAGCAGTCGCTGCTGTTCCCGCTGCTCATCCTGTCGGGGATGATGCTGCCGCTGGACGCGGGCCCGCAGTGGATGCAGACCGTCGCACAGCTCAATCCG
>JBMDXL010000317.1:0-1542 GCA_048594465.1 Microlunatus sp.
CGCTCGGGCCAGCCGCCCTCCAGGTCGGCCATGTCGTCCAGCAGCCGCTGGGCGTACTCGGTGGTCTTGAAGTTCCACTGGGTCAGCTGCCGCTTGGTCACGGTCGCGCCGCAGCGCTCGCACGCCCCGTTGACCACCTGCTCGTTGGCCAGCACGGTCTGGTCGTTGGGGCACCAGTTGACGTACGTCGGCTTGCGGTAGGCCAGCCCGCGCTCGCGGAAGCGCAGGAACAGCCACTGGGTCCAGCGGTAGTACTCGGGGTCGGAGGTGTGCAGCCGCCGGCTCCAGTCGAAGCTCAGGCCGTAGCGCCGGAACGACGTCGCCTGGGTCTCGATGTTGGCGTACGTCCACTCGGCGGGGTGGGTGTCGTTCTTGATCGCCGCGTTCTCGGCGGGCAGCCCGAAGGAGTCCCAGCCGATCGGGTGCAGCACGTCGTAGCCCTGCAGCTTCAGGTGCCGGGCCACGATGTCGCCCATCACGAACGCCTCGGCGTGACCCATGTGCAGGTCGCCGGAGGGGTACGGGAACATGTCCAGCACGTAGCGCCGCTCGGCCGAGCCGTCGTCGGCCGGCACGAACGTCTGGTCGGCCTCCCAGAACGCCTGCCAGCGCTGCTGCGCGGTCGCCGGGTCGTAGCGGTGGCCGGTCTCCGTCGGGTCCTCGACGGTGGTCGCACTCTGCTCAGTCATGTCTCTCCTCGGTCGTCGTGCTCCTGGTCGCCCGGGGTCGCCGGGCATGAAAAAGCCCCTGCGCCGATCTCGGCACGAGGGGCTGCCGCGCAGACCTGGTGGTCGCGCGGCTAGGTAAGGAGCACTCGGCGATGCATACGGCCAGCCTAGCGCAGGAGGCCCGCCAGGGTCCCCGGCGTTCGGCCTTCAGGCGGGTCGGGTGAGAGGTCGCCACCGATGACGGTGACGAACCTCCACTCAGACGATCCCCGGCCCAGCCAGGCCGCGGCTCAGTAGACGGTGTAGCCGCCGTCCATCACCAGCACCGAGCCGGTCATGAACGCCGACGCGTCCGAGGCCAGGAAGACCACCGCCGGGGCCAGCTCCTCCGGCAGCGCGAACCGCTGCTGGGGGGCGTCGTCGATCCACCGGGCCTTGAACTCAGGCTGGTCCACCGGAGCCATCTCGGTCTTCACGTAGCCGGGCGCGAGCGCGTTGACCCGGATGTCGTACGGCGCCCACTCCGCCGCCAGCGACTTGGTCAGCTGGTGCACGGCGGCCTTGGAGGCGTTGTACGCCGGCTGCCACTGCGGCCGGTTGACGATCAGGGCGGAGATGGAGCCGATGTTGACGATGGTGCCGCCACCGGAGGTCCGGAAGTGCCGGGCGGCGGCCCGGGAGACCTGCCAGAGCGCCTTGACGTTGAGGTCGAAGACGTCGTCCCACTCGCTGTCGGGCACCTCGAGCGCGGGTCGGTGGTAGCAGATGCCCGCGTTGTTGACCACGATGTCGAGACCACCCAGGGCGTCGACCGCGTGCTCCACCACGGTGTCGGCGGAGGCGGTGATGTCCCCGGCCAGCGCCACCGTCGCCA
>JBMDXL010000318.1:0-1774 GCA_048594465.1 Microlunatus sp.
ACCCGAAGGCGTTGGCCGGGTCGATGCCGAAATCGGCGACCTTGTCCAGCGCGGTGGAGACGGCCACGAAGTGCTTGGCGATCGCCTCGGCCTCGTCGCTCTCGGCGTCGCCGATGGCCCCGGCCCGCTTCAGCGCGTGCAGCAGCCAGGAGCGCGCCAGCCGGGCGTTGGTCAGCGTCTCCAGCGTGGTGAAGGTCTTGGAGGCCACGATGAACAACGTGGTCTCGGGGTCGAGGTCGGCGGTCTTCTGCGCGACGTCGGTGGGGTCGATGTTGGACACGAAGCGGGCGGTCAGCCCCTTCTGCACGTACGGCTGCAGGGCCTCGTAGACCATCACCGGTCCCAGGTCGGATCCGCCGATGCCGATGTTGACCACGGTGGCGATCGGCTTGCCGGTGACGCCCTTCCACTCCCCGCCGCGCACCCGGTCGGCGAAGTCGTAGACCTTCTCCAGCACGGCGTGGACCTCGGGGACGACGTTGGTGCCGTCCACCACGACCTCGGCGTCGGCGGGGTCCCGCAGCGCCGTGTGCAGCACGGCCCGGCCCTCGGTGACGTTGATCTTCTCCCCGGCGAACATCGCGTCGCGGCGCTCGGTCAGACCGACCTGCTCGGCCAGCTCGACCAGGGCCGTGAGCACGGCGTCGTCGATCAGGTTCTTGGACAGGTCCACGTGCAGGTCGCCGGCGGTCAGCGTGAACGCCTCCGCCCGGGCCGGGTCGGCGGCGAACCAGCCGCGCAGGTCCGGCTCCAGACGCGCCTTCAGCCCGGTCAGGGTCTCCCAGGCGGCGGTGGTGGTGGCGTCGACAGGTGCGCTCATGCCGTCGACCCTAGCGAGCAGCCGGACGGACGTGCGGGGTGGTCTGGACCCTGGATGGGCGACCGGGAGCCCCCTCTAGGGTGGATGGCCATGGACCCACGGTTGCAGCGCGCGCAGCCCGAGGCCGGCATGCCGTACGCGGGCGGGGAGTCGGAGTTCCGCACCGATCTGGAGCGGATCCGGTTCGCCCAGTCGTTCTCCCGGCTGGCCGAGGTCACCCAGGTGATCCCGGCCGGGGCGACCGGCGGCGTCGTGCACAACCGGCTCACCCACTCGATCAAGGTCACCGCGGTGGCCCGGGCGGTCGCCGTGCGTCTGCTCCGGGTCGGCGACCGGGACGTGCTGCGCGACCTCGGCGGTCTCGATCACGTGGTGGTGCAGGCCGCCGCCAACGCCCACGACCTCGGCCACCCGCCGTTCGGTCACCTCGGTGAACGGGTGCTCGACCAGCTGCTCCGGGACCGGTTCGGGCTGACCGACGGGTTCGAGGGCAACGCCCAGACCTTCCGGATCCTGACCGAGCTCGAGGTGCACGGCCCCGGCGACGAGGGACTCAACCTGACCGCCGCCAGCCGGGCGGCGGTGCTGAAGTACCCGTGGGGCCGGTTCGTGGTGCCCGATCCGCACCCGTCCGGCTGGTCCGAGCCGCCCCGCGGCGCCGGTTTCGGCCAGAGCGGCCCGGGGTCGGGCAAGTTCTCCGCCTACACCCTGGACCTGGACGAGATGCTGGCCGCGCTGTCGGCCTTCCCCGCGCTGCCGCCGGGCCGGCAGACGCTGGAGTGCGCGATCATGGACCTGGCCGACGACATCGCGTACTCCCTGCACGACGTCGAGGACTTCCACCGCTCCGGGGTGCTGCAGTTCTCTCCGGTCTCCGGTGAGTTCCGGTCCTGGATCACCGAGCGGCAGGCCCTGGCCGCCATGGCCGACTCCGAGCTGGCCCTGATGGGTCGC
>JBMDXL010000319.1:0-4273 GCA_048594465.1 Microlunatus sp.
CGCCCACTCGAGGGCGTCCTTCCACGCCGAGGCCACCATCCGGCGTCGGCCCGACCTGGTCGCCGGTCTGGTGATGGTGGACGGCAGCGTCGAGACCACGCCGCGCCGGCCGGTCGGGGAAGGCGCCTGGCTGGCGCTCGCCCGGGCGGCGGAGTGGGCCGCCCACGCGCCGCCGATGGCGGCGCTGGGGCCCATCGCGGACCGGATCACGGTCACCGCCCAGAGCCGGCGGCGGCTGCTCGACCGGATGGACCCCCGCTCACTCGTCACCTACTCCCAGGCCGACGCCGTGGCCAGCGTGATCGCGGAGTCCGCGGCCTACCGGCGCCAGGCCATCGACCTGACCCGGGTCCGGGTGACCGACCCGTGGCCCGCCGGTCTCCCGGTCGAGGTGCTGACCGCACGCCGGAGCGGCGGCCAGCGCTCGGTCGAGGCCCAGCGTCGGCTCACCGCGCTGCTGGGCGGGCACCAGACGGTGCTGCCGGACTCCCACCACCTGGTGATGCTGGACCAGCCGCAGGCCATCGCCGACGCCGTCTGGCGGGTGCTGGCCGCACTCGGCCCGCGCGACCCTGGCGACTGACGGACGATCGGCCGACGGCCCCCAGCCTGGGTGGTGCGTCGAGCTCAGGCGCTCTGCCGTTGCCCGTGCCACTCCACGGTGCCGGCCCCGGTCGGGGTGCCGCGGTTGGCGATCCGCGGGGCCACGGCACGACCCACCACGTACTTGAGGATCGGTCGCATGGCGGTCCCGTCCAGCGCCTCGATCTTGGCGATGTCGGCTGCCGCGTCCTCGCACTCGGTCAGCACGACCCGATCCAGGTCGGAGTGCTGCACCACTCGCAGGAAACGACGCTCCCGGATGAACACGATCCGCATGAACATCCGCACCGCCCGGATCAGCAGGTCGGAGTCCTCACCGGACCATCCCTTGAACCGGGCGCTCTCGTCGTAGCCACCGAGGAGGGCGAAGTTGGCCCGGGACATGGCGATCCGACCCATCGAGCCCTTGTGCACCCCGAGGTTCAGCCGGGAGTCCAGGCGGTTGGTGGCCACGATCGCGTTCGGCCGACGACGGAAGACGGCCCGCAGGTAGTGGACGAAACCGAAGCCGAGGAAGTTGTCGGCGTCGACGTTGCAGACGAAGTCACCGGTGGCCAGGGCGTGCGCCATGTTCTTGGCGTGGCTGTGCCGGAAGCTGGTGTGGCCCTCGGATCGCGCGAACTTGAGGATCCCGGCCTCGAGATAGGGCCGCAGCTCCGGGTCCGTGGTGATCCACTCGGCCAGGTCGTCGGGGCTGCTGTAGTCCAGGACGACGAACTCGACGGCGTCGGGCCGGGCCCAGTCCACGCTGTCGGCCAGGTTGCGCGGCAGCGTCTGCTTCAGATGGTGCGCGCGACCCATGCAGGTCGTGCACAGGGAGATCTTCATCGCGACGTCCGGCTGACCTTCGCTGTCGGGGGCTTCGGCGACCGACCCCGGTAGGGAGTCGATCGTGGCCTCATGCTACTGGGACGCGGTCCCCGGCAGCCCTGAGCGACGCGCGGGTGCGCCTGACCGAGTGATCCGTCCGGTCAGTCCTCCGGACTGCGCAACCGGCGGTGGGCGCTGACCAGCGTGAACTCCGGGTGGCCGCTCACCTGACGTTCGATCGTGTCGAGCACGTCGGTGACGTGGGCGGGGTCGCCGGCCACCACCGCCACCGCGATCGCGGCCCGCCGGTGCAGGTCCTGGTGGTCGACCTCGGCCACGCTGACCGCGTACGCGCGTTTGAGCTCGGCGATCAGGGGACGGATCACCGAACGCTTCTGCTTCAGGGAGAAGACCTCGCCCAGCAGCAGGTCGAACTCCAGCACACCCACCCAGGCCGCCATGCCTGCCACCGTAGCGAGGGGGCGGCGCTCGGGGTCACCGGGCAGACTGGCCCCGCGCGTCGGAGCGCAGACACTGCCAGCCCCCGCGACCGAGGAGACGAGTGAGACCCCGACCCCAGCACCGCCCCGCCCACGCCCCCCGCGTCCTCGCCCTGCTGCAGGCGGGGGGAGCGGGCAGCCGGATGGACGTGCTGACCCGGGAGACCCCCAAGCCGGCGCTGCCGTTCGCGGGCGCGTTCCGGCTGATCGACGTGCCCCTGTCCAACCTGCGCAACTCCGGCATCAGCGACGTCTGGGTCTCGGTCCAGTACCTCGGCCAGACCCTCAGCGACGCCATGGCCAACGGCAAGCCGTGGGACCTGGACCGACACCACGGCGGCTTCCGGGTGATCATGCCGCAGCAGGCCGGACCGCCGTCGGAGGAGGGCTTCGTCAGCGGGAACGCCGAGGAGCTGCTGAGCAACCGCGACGCGATCCGGCGGTTCGGCGCCGACGCGGTGCTGGTGCTCAGCGCCGATCACGTGTACCGGCTGGACTACGCGGAGGTGGTGGCCGAGCACCTGGCCCGGGGCGCGGACTGCACCGTGGTGACCACCGAGGTGCCCCTGGTCGACGCGAGCCACCACGCGGTCATGATCATCGACGACGACGGCAGCGTCTCCCGGGTCGACTACAAGCCCGAGCAGCCCGCCACGACCACGGTGGCCACCGAGGTGTTCGTCTACGACCCGGTGGCCCTGGTCGACGTGCTGGAGGAGCTGCACCGCGCCATGTCGGTGGCGTCGGGTGCCCCGGCCGCGGAGCAGGCGGACGACAACGAGCCGGAGGACGGCAGCGCTCTCGGTGACTTCGGCGAGCACCTGCTGCCCGCCATGATCGAACGAGGACGCACGTACGGCTACCCGATGCCGGGTTACTGGCGCGACCTCGGCCGGCCGGAGGCGTACCTGGCGGCCCACCGCGAGCTGCTGGCCGGGGAGATCGGGTTGTCCGATCCGGACTGGCCGATCACCACCACGGTGGAGAAGCGGGCGCCCGTCCGGCTGCACCGGGGCTGCGTGGTGAGTGACAGCATGATCGCCGACGGCTGCGAGATCTTCGGCGCGGTCCACGACAGCGTGCTCGGACCGGGAGTCGTGGTCGAAGCGGGCGCCGAGGTCCGCGACAGCGTGATCTTCGCCGACGTCGTGGTCCGGCTCGGGGCGACGGTCGACTGGTCGATCGTGGACCGGGGCACCGAGGTCGGGGCCGACGCTTCGGTCGGTGACCGCAACCCGGACGCGACCCCGGCTCCGGAGCTGCTCGTCCTGGTGGGGGCCGACTGCCGGATCGCCCCGGGGGCCCACGTTCCGCGGGGCTCCCGCCTGGAGCCCGGGACCGTCGCCGACGAGCGAGGGTGAGGGCCGGCTGACCCGATGGTCGAGAATGCCGTCATGACAGGGAACCCTGCCTCTCCGGCCCGTCCGCTGATCGGCATCACCACCTACCGGGAGCAGACCCGGTTCGGCGCCTGGAACAGCTCGGCCGACGTGCTGCACGCCACGTACGCCCGGTCGGTCGAGGCCGCCGGCGGCGTGGCGGTGCTGCTGCCGCCGCAGAATCTTGGAGCGGTCGAGGTGATGGACCGGGTCGACGGCCTGATCGTCGCCGGCGGCGCCGACGTGGACCCGGCGCGCTACGGCGCGACCGCGGACCCACGGACCCAGACCCCGCGGCCCGATCGCGACGCGTGGGAGTGGGCCCTGCTCGACGCCGCCGACGCGGCGGGCCGACCCGTGCTCGGCATCTGCCGCGGCCTGCAGCTGATGACCGTACGCGCGGGCGGGACGCTGGAGCAGCACCTGCCCGACGTCGTGGGTCACTCCGAGCACTCCCCGGCTCCCGGCGCCTTCGGCTGGACGCCGATCCGCACCGAGCCGGGTTCGCTGGTGCGACGCCTCGTCGGGGAGGAGACCCAGGTGAACTGCGCCCACCACCAGGCCGCTGCGCGTCATCCCGGTTTCGAGGTGTCCGCCCGGGCCGCCGACGGCACCATCGAGGCGATCGAGGACCCCGAGCGGCCCTTCTGGCTGGCCGTCCAGTGGCATCCCGAGTACGGCGACGACTACGGGCTGTTCCGGGGGCTGGTGGCGGTCGCGGCGGGCGGCCCGGCGGCCTCCTCGGCGAGGTAGGGCAGCGGTTCGGCTCGACTCAGGGCCGGGTCCTCGGTGGAGAAGGTGCGGACCGGACCGGGGCCGGTCCGCCAGGTCTCGAACCGGACCGTGACCCGGCCGAGGCCGGAGCCCCAGATCCAGCCGCGGCCGTGCTCGGCGTGCTCGACGTCCAGCCCCGGGGCCCACCGACGGTCCTTGCGGCCGGTGAGATCGGACACATCCTCCCCGGAGTCGTCGTCGAGCCCG